>DAOVUO010000554.1 GCA_030632545.1 Bacteroidales bacterium | reverse complement strand
GCGACTTAAACGCAAATTACGCCATCAAACAAGACAACAATATTTATATTGCCGATGATTATTTAGGTTTAATCACCTACAAAAACAGTAAGTTTACTTCCAGATATCCTAATGGGCCATTATTTTCGCACTCACATGTTATTAAATCTAAAGGCGATTATTTATATGTTGGGGGTGGAGCAGTAGATTTAGCCTGGAATAATATATTTAATCGCCCAGAATTACACCGATTTACTGAGGAAGAATGGAAATCGAATGTGCTCTGGGATGTAAGCGGACGTGACATTATTAATTTATGTGTAGACCCTTATAATGAGCAACATATATTTGCTGCAACTTGGTCGGATGGCATTTATGAGTTTGAAGGCCTCGAACTAAAAAAAATCTATAATCAGAGCAATAGCCCACTACAAAATATTATTCCTTTTACCGAAGGATTTGTACGTGTGGGTGGAATGACTTATGACACAGAGCACAACTTGTGGATAAATAATTCGGATGTGTCCACACCCCTTCATGTATTAAAAAATAATGGCGAGTGGAAAAGCTTTTCTATTGGAAATCTACTAAACGCACCAACTATGGGCGATATGCTAGTTGATAATTACAATCAAAAATGGATAATTTTACCTCGTGGGCATGGACTTTTAGTATATAATGATAATTTTACAATAGACGACGAAAGCGACGATTATTTTAAACAACTGGATATAAACGATGAAAGTGGCTCATTAATAAGTAATAATATATTTTCCATTGCCCACGATTTAGACGGCGTTATTTGGCTTGGTAGCGACAAAGGTATTCTTACCTACTATAATCCAGGTGGTTTTAAAGAGAATCAGAATTTTTTTGCATCACGACTTAAAGTTTTTGAACAAGATAATGATAGCATTATTCAGTACTTACTAGAAACAGAAACCATTACCGCCATTGCCGTTGATGGTGCAAATAGAAAATGGTTAGGAACAAGTGGTGCAGGTGCTTTTCTTGTTTCCGATGATGGACAAGAAACCATTGTTTCGTTTAACACAAGCAATAGCCCGCTTATATCAAACACAATTAAAGATATAGAAATTAACGAAAACTCTGGCGAAGTGTTTTTTGCTACCGATTTAGGAATTGTTTCCTATAAAGGTACTGCCACTACAGGGCATGCCGATTTTTATGATGTATATGTATATCCAAATCCTGTAATGCCAAACTACACAGGCGAAATTACTATCACAGGCTTAGTAAGCAATGTAAATGTAAAAATTACCAATATTGCAGGTAATATTGTTTACGAAACAAAAGCATTAGGTGGACAAGCACAATGGAATGGCAGAAATTTTGACGGCAAAAGGGTGGCTACTGGTGTTTATCTGGTTTTTAATAGCAACGAAGACGGCAGCAAAACCTTTGTAACAAAAATATTATTTTACAACTAAATGCTTAGCAAAACACAGGCAATTGTTCTGAATCAATTTAAATACAACGATTCGAGCGTTATAGTACAACTCTATACTCGTGATTACGGACGGATGAGTGTGATGCTAAAAGGCCTAAGTTCAAAAAAGGGACGAACTAAGCTTGTATTATTTAGTCCAATTAGTTTATTGGATATAGAAATTAACTATAAAGCCAAACGACAAATTCAAAGCATAAAAAACTTTAGTCCAAATCCTGTTTATACCGAAATTCCATATAAAACAAGTAAAAGTACCATTGCTTTATTCCTTGCCGAAGTGTTTAGCAAGAGTTTGCGCGAAGAGGAAGCCAATTTCCCTTTGTTTGATTTCCTAAAGGCAAATTTGATTGCCTTAGATAATATTGAGAATGGCTTAGGGAATTATAATCTACATTTGCTTATTAAAATGAGCCGCTATTTAGGGTTTTATCCTAATAATAATTACTCGCAAACAAATGCTTATTTTGATTTACACGAAGGAAAATACACAATATATAATTCCATCTCGCCTTATTTACTAGAT
>DAOVUO010000312.1 GCA_030632545.1 Bacteroidales bacterium | reverse complement strand
GGTACGATGCTATTGAATTTTGCAATAAACTAAGCCAAAAATCGGGTTTACAGCCATATTATATTATTGATAAAAACATTAAAGACCCCAATAATTCTAATAGTTCTGATGATATAAAATGGAAAGTAATTATTAATAAAAATGCTAGTGGCTATAGATTACCCACAGAGGCAGAATGGGAATATGCTGCACGAGCAGGAACTAGCACCCCGTTTAATACAGGAGATAATCTAACAACAAAACAAGCTAATTATAATGGTAATTATCCATATAATCGTAATGCAAAAGGGGAAGATAGAAGTAAAACTGAAGAAGTAAATAGTTTTAGTCCTAATAAATTTGGCTTATACAATATGCATGGAAATGTATATGAATGGTGCTATGATTGGTATGGCACTTATAATTTGGATATATCCGAAAACCCTATTGGTGATATATGGGGCTTGACCCGTGTGCTACGTGGTGGTAGTTGGAGCTACGACGCCAAGTACTGTCGTTCTGCGTTCCGGAACGGCATCACGCCTAGCGGCAGCAACAGCAGCATTGGCTTTCGCCTTTGCAGGAATAAGTAGCTTTTGGTTTTTTATCTTTTTTACCTTTTTTTTTTCTTAAAGTGTTGAAGAGTAAAAAAGAGACTGCTTCGTTCCTCGCAGTGACGTGTTTTTTGAGACCAGATAGGTCTCCAAGACCTGTCTGGTCTGATTTGCGCACGCTTCAAGGTCTTTCGGATGACTAGCCGTAGGTTTTAAGCTACGGTAAAATAAATAGATGATGAAAATAGGGCTTTAGCCCAAACTATTTAATATTTTTTCATCAACTTCCCGAAAGTTCTAAAACTTTCGGGAAGTTTCTTTTGCACTGTCAAAATTTTACTTTTCTTATAAAAATGACATTCTTTTTTTTTTGTTATATTTGTGCTTAGCAATTATTTATAACTATATAGAGAATTGTATTTCTGTTTATCAAAAAAAACTATAATGAAGCCCAAACTTATTCTATTTTTCCTTTTTTTATCAACCTTTAGTTATTCACAATCGTTTGATTTAAAAGAGGCTGAACATTATAAAAATTTAGCACCCAAATATGAGCTTTGGTTACAACAAACTGGTATTGACGAATATCTTAAAATTGATGGAACAGATACTGATGGAGGTAAACTTTCTCTCTATTTGGTTTTTAAATTTGCAGGAAATGATAGTGCAAGAGTTGCATGGGATACTTTAAAAACTCAATTTGTTAGTAAGCATAATTTTTCGTTAGAGGAGCAGTTGTATCGTAGTATGATTAGTATTATGAGAGTAAATCCTAATTTTGCAAATCTTCAAATTTACTCTATTGATAAAAATGGCGAAACTGGTTGTTTTTATAGAGGAATATACTATAATGCTGAGCAAAAAAAAGTAGAGTGGGAGGAAGAAAATTGCATGGCAAGTATGCCAAAAAATATTGATTTGGGAGCAGACGAGCTTAAAGGTGCTGATTTATTAAAGTTTGTAAATAAAAATAATACTATAGTTGACCATGCTGCTATGCAAAAGCTTGTGTATGCTAAAATTGTAGCATTTGCTAAAATTGAATTTGAAAATAAAATTAGTAAACCAAGCGATTTTTATCACGATAAAACTCAAAAATCAATATTGTATTTTGAGGTAAAGAATTTAAGAGCTGAAGTTTTTGAAAACGAAACAAATAGTTTTATTTCTGAATCGATTAATTGGTTTAGCGATATTACTGGTTTTTCCGAAACTAAATCCGATTGGCGAACAATTGAGGAGTTACATTTTTATATTCGTTATATTAATAGTTCCGATAATAAAAGTTTCACTATCGAAATAGATATAAAAGGCCATTATGGCTCAGGTTTTCATGATATTATGCAGTGGAAGCAGATGTATGATATGGAAAAAGATTTTGATCCCGAATTATTAGATTATCAATCAAAGTTTGCAAATAAAGTTTACGAACTTATAATTCCAGAAGAATAATGAAAAATATTATTTTTATTTTTTTATTTTTGACAGCCAGCCTAAGGCTGAATGCGCAAATTGTAAGAGAAGCCGAAAGCGATATAGGTTCGCTTGATATTGGCTCTACTACGCCTACTGAGCGAGATGAAGCAGCTAATTTGAATATTAGCAGTAGTAATTTTAGTTCGAGTAACGGAAAGTTTAAGAAAAATAATGATATTAGTATTGATGTAGAAATAGAAAATAATTCCTCTGTTATTGCCACTGGTCTTAGAGTAGAAATAAGTTTACCTAGTATGGTACTTGTAAATGGGAGTAGTAGCCATATTTCTGAAACTTTAGCGTCTAATGCTACTAAAAATATAAAATTTACTTTTTTTGTTCGAAACGAATATCAAGGAGTAAAAATACCAGTAAAAATTAAATATAGTTGCGATAAGAGTACAGCTAAAAGCAAAACATTTGTGTTAAATTTAGACGAATCTGTAGTAAAAAATCATGCATTTATTCTTACCACAAGTACTTATGCCAATAGTTCTGTATGGGCATATTTGCCTAATGCCCAGAAAAGTGGCAGCAAATTAGATAGCCTGTGTAAAAATGATTATCAATTTAACGATATTTATTATAAGAATAATTTAAGTACAGATGATTTTACTTCGGCTTTAAAAAAGATGAAAGAAGTGGACGAAAACGACCAATTGCTTATTTATATTGCAGGACACGGTTATTTTGACAAAGTTTTTAGCCAAGGATATTTAGTGTTTAATAATACAGATGCTAGGAAAACAAGCACTATGTTTTCGCATGCACAATTGGCACAAATACTCGATAAAATGCCCTGTAAACATATATTAGTGATAATAGATGCCTGTTATAGCTCTACTTTTGATTTTAAAGTTGTAGATGCAATGCTTGCTGGCGATTTGCGTAGCAGAGGAACAAAATCTATAGATAAGTACATTAAAGATGAATTAAAGCTTAAGACGAGATTATATTTAACTTCGGGAGAGACTCAAACAGGCACTGGAACAAGAAATAGCGAATACAGCCCATTTAGTTCGGCTATTATTAATGCTTTGCAAAATAGTACTTATAAAAATGATGGCGTAGTAAATTATTACGAATTAAGGTATGGTTTAGACCAGCAAAAAATTAAGCCTACACCAAGGGGAGCAGATTTTGGTTCAAACGAAACAAATGCTAATTTTTTATTTATTGTAAAATAATTTTATAAAAAATGAGGACAAAACAAGTCTATTTTATTTTATTACTTCTGTTTGCATTTTCTGCCCAAGCACAGCAAATAAGCGATGTACAGTTTAAAAAGGAGGGTTTAGATAAAGTACGCATATACTATACTTTAAGCGGAATTGAAAAGGGAACTACAATAGAGCTAAGCTTATTTTTGAGTAAAGATGGAGGAATAACATATAGCGGGGCATTGCAAATGATTGAGGGTGACGTAAATAGATATGTTTATGATGGCGTAGCTGCAAAAACAATGTTGTGGCTGGTGCTTAAAGAGCCTAATTATTATTATTTAATTGGCGACAAAATAAGGTTTAAAGTAAAACTTAAAATTGAGCCTACAAAAACAGTAAAAAAAGAAGCTGTAGTTATAAATACATTTGCTAATTATACCGAAACTGCCTCTGGTTTTTCTTTGGATATGGTAGCCATAAAAGGTGGTAGTTTTATGATGGGAAGCCCTAAAAGTGAAGTAAACCATGGAAGTAGTGAAACACAGCATCAAGTTATAGTTTCCGATTTTTTTATGGGTAAATACGAAGTAAGCCAGCAGGAATATGAAAGTTTAATGGGGAAAAATCCAAGCAGTTTTAAAGGAGCAAATTTACCAGTAGAAAGTGTAAGTTGGTTTGATGCGATAAAATATTGTAATGCTTTGAGTAAAAAAGAAGGTTTACCAGTGGCTTATAATCAAAGTACAGGAGAATTATTGGATGCCAATGGGAATAAAACTACCGATATAACCAAAGTAGTAGGTTATAGACTACCTACCGAGGCAGAATGGGAATTTGCTGCACGAGCAGGAAGTTCCACCGCATTTAGTACAGGAGATAATTTAACAACAAATCAAGCTAATTATGATGGCAATTATCCTTACAATGGCAATGCCAAAGGGGAGTACAGAAGTAAAACGGTAGCAGTAAATAGTTTTTCGGCAAATAATTTTGGTTTATACAATATGCACGGAAATGTATGGGAATGGTGTTACGATTGGTATGGTTCATATTCGGATATATCAAATAATACTAACCCGATATATCCAAAAAAAGGCTCGTACCGTGTGGAGCGTGGTGGTTGTTGGTTCAACTACGCCGAGAACTGTCGTTCAGCGTACCGGG
>DAOVUO010000031.1 GCA_030632545.1 Bacteroidales bacterium | reverse complement strand
CAATACTAACCAAAAACTGGATAAGCATTACATTGCTACTAATGGTAATTATTAGCATAGGCAGTTTAATTCCCTTGCCCAAACTTCCCGAACTACCAGGAAAAGACAAAAGCCTCCATTTTATGGCCTATGCATTATTGGCTTTGCCAGTTTCGTGGGCAAAACCAAAAAATATGTATATAATACTGATATTTTTTGTTATTTACAGTGGTGTTATTGAAGTAATCCAACCCTATGTAAACCGGTATGGCGAATGGCTAGACTTACTTGCCAATAGCATGGGAGTAGCAATAGGACACTTACTTGGGCAATTAATATTTCGGATTGAAAAACGAGTCAATAATATAGGATAAGCACAGTTGTGTTTGGCGCTTGGCTTCAGCATACGTTTGATTATTTTTAGAGATTCTGATGAAGTTAAGAGTGACTAAAATTAGAAGTGGATAAAGTTAAGAATGACTAAAATTTTGAGTGGCTAAAATTCGAAGTGGCTAAAGCCCAATCATCAATCCTTAGCTAACTTATATCGCAAAACCAACAACTCAGCTTCCAATTACAATATCAAAAAAAAACACTATTTTCGCTTTTTTTATTCTCACAAGCCACAAGCATGATTGAAATATTAGGAGCATCAATACAAACTTTCAGTAATTTTATATGGGGCTGGCCATTATTAGTTCTGTTAATTGGTGGTGGACTATTTTTCCTACTTTATTCCCGATTAACTCCGTTGTTGTACATTGGTCATGCAGTCAAACTTCTACTTGGCACATTTGACGATCCTAATGAGCCAGGGCAGATAAATCATTACCAGGCCTTATCTACTGCTTTGGCAGGAACAGTTGGTATGGGAAATATTAGCGGTGTAGCCATAGCCATTACAATGGGTGGTCCAGGTGCAATATTTTGGATGTGGGTAAGTGCATTAGTAGGAGCTGCCACAAAGTTTTTTACATGCTCATTAGCAGTAATGTATCGTGGGAAAGACGATAAAGGCGAATTACAAGGTGGGCCAATGTATGTTATTAGAGAAGGTTTGAGTAAAAACTGGCATTTTTTAGCTTATGCATTTGCTTTTTTGGCAATGATTGGTGTTTCGCCATTGTTTCAAGCTAATCAATTAGCACAGGCTTTTAAAGAAATTGTATTAATTCCGCAAGGCGTTCAGGATAGTTTATATTTAGATTTGGTAATTGGTATTGTATTGGCACTATTAGTTTCGGTGGTTGTATTTGGCGGTATTCGTAGAATTGGTAGCGTTACAGGTCGTTTAGTTCCTGTAATGGTGTTGATTTATATGCTATCAGTATTTTATATATTAGCCACAAATTATACCGAAATTTTGCCAGCTTTTAAGCTTATTATTATTGATGCCTTTAGTGGTGATGCTGTTTTAGGCGGTTCGGTTGGCGGAATTATAATTATGGGTGTACGTCGTGCTGCATTTTCGAACGAAGCTGGTATAGGTACAGCTCCAATGGCGCATGGAGCAGCCAAAACTAAAGAACCAATTCGCGAAGGATTAGTTGCCATGCTTGGACCATTAATTGATACAATTTTGGTGTGTACACTTACTGCCTTAGCTATTATTGTTACTGGTGTATGGACGCATTCAGAATTAAGCGGAATATCGCTTACTTTATCGGCTTTTGAGCAAGGAATCCCGTACATAGGTTCATACTTATTAATACTTAGTGTAATTATATTTGCATTATCTACCATGTTTGCATTTCCGTATTACGGAACAAAGAGTTTTTCCTTTTTGTTTGGATCAAAATACAAATCATCTTATATCGTTGTTTATGTGCTTTTAATTCCATTAGGAACAATGGCTACTTTACCAACGGTTATTAGTATTTTTGATTCTGCTTATGCATTAATGGCTTTCCCAACAATGATATCGGCACTATTGCTTGCACCTAAAGTTAAAAATGCAGCAAAGGATTATTTTGGGCGATTACAAAAAGAAAAGAAATTTTTTAAATAATAAATTTATTAGTATATTTTATCAAAAATTATTTAGACATATATTTTAAGCTTTACTTTAATGAGAAAAATGATCTTAGTTTGGATATTAGCTCTTATAGTCACTCTTGGCTCAGCTTATTACCAAAGACTTACAGGTCCATCACATCCTAAAAGGATAGAATTTTCTGTTGATGGACAGATTGTAAAACAAAAATTACTACGTTCGCAAGGTGGTAAGGACGATGCTAAAATAACTTTAAAACTCGATAATAGCTTAGTTGCAGAACTATATTTTAGACATTATCCTATAATGAATGAAGATTGGACAAAAGTGCCTTTTAATAAGGTAGATGACGAGTTTGTTGCCTTACTTCCAAATCAACCTCCTGCTGGTAAATTGCAATATTATATTGATATTACTCAAAATGAAACTTCGGTATTTACTAATGTAGAAGACCCAGTAGTAATACGCTTTAAAGGGGCAGTTCCTGATTGGATACTTGTTGTTCATATTTTTTTAATGTTTTCAACAATGCTTATTGCCAATGTTAGTGGAGTATTAGCCGTATTAAAGGATAATAGAGCTAGAGTTTATACTTTTATTACGCTTGGTTTATTAGCTATGGGCGGAATGGTATTTGGACCTATTGTACAAAAATACGCTTTTGGCGAATTTTGGACAGGCATTCCTAAAGGATGGGACTTGACAGATAATAAGACACTTATAGCTTTTGGTGCTTGGATAATTGCTGTAATTATGAATCTGAAAAAAGTGAATTTTACATGGCCAATTATTGCAGCAGTAATAACATTAGTTATTTTTGCTATTCCTCACAGTATGTTTGGCTCAACTTTAAATAGGGAAACAGGCGATGTGATTCAAGGTTTTGTTTTTTTTATTGTTCTGCTTGGAGGAAAAGAATCCTTTAAGAGAGTAAATTAACCCATAAGTTTGTTAATGGATAATGATTTTGTTAATAAGAAATTAGAAAAGACAAGGGATTTAATAACAAATAAAACCCTTGTCGTTCTTAGTATTGCTGGAATATTTGGACAGATTGTAGCTACTTTAAGAATTTTATATACTAGTTGGTCGGCCGTTTTTATCATCCAATGGATTATTTTATTAATTCTAATTGCCACTACTTTATTCCGAAAAAAACTGAGTTTAATTATAAAAGTTGCTGTTCTGCTATTTTTATCCTACGGAATGATGTTTACTGGAGTCTTTAAATTTGGATTATTAGCGTCTTCTAAACTCTATATTTTTCTGATACCATTATTTTCATATTTTGTATTAAAATCAAATAAGTCTATTTGGATTTTTGTTTTTACTATCATTACTTTTCTTGGTATAGGATTATTATTTTCGTTTAATATATTGGTATATGATATAAATACGCAAGAATATGCTGAAAATTTTAATTCATGGATATTATTTGCTATTGGAATAAGTGTAATTACGGGTTTGGTTTTTTATTTGGTAAAAACTCTAAACAAAGCACTTGTAACAGATATTATTGATTTAACTGCTTCGTATTCTACTTTACTTGAAAAAGATAATGAATTGAGTGCTAAAAATAAGCAATACATTAAACTAAACAATGAACTGAAGGCCAAAAACATAGAAATAAGTAACATTAATATAGAGGTAGAAGAAGCAAGAAAAAAGGCAGAGGAAGGTGAGCAATTAAAAACGTCTTTTCTAAAAAATCTTTCGCACGAAATAAGAACACCTATGAATGGAATCATAGGATTTTCTGAGTTTTTGCAAGCAAACGAACTCTCCGAAGAAAAAAGAAAGGAGTATGCAAAAATTATTTCCCAGAGTAGTAAAAAGTTACTACGAATGGTAAATGACGTAATGGATATATCTAAACTTGAAACAAAACAATGGAGTATAGATTATAGTGAATTTAATCTAAATTCCGCATTGGAAAAGCTTTATCAGTCGTTTGAACAAGATGCAAAAATTCAGAGTATCGAGTTTAAGTTAAAAGCAGATTTTCTTAATCATGAAGCAATAATTGTTTCGGATAAAGACAAATTATTGCAAGTTCTTGGTAATTTATTGGCAAATTCGCTGAAGTTTACAAACAAAGGGCATGTTTTATTTGGTTATAAATTAGAGGAAAACGTGCTTCAGTTTTATGTTTTAGATACAGGGATTGGTATTTCGAGATCAAATCAACACTGTGTTTTTGATGCTTTTAAACAAGCAGATAAAACAATAACTGATGAGTATGGAGGTGCTGGTTTAGGCTTAGCCATTTCCAAAGGCATAGTAAATCTTATGGGAGGCGATATTTGGTTTGAATCTGGACATGGGAACGGAACTATTTTTTACTTTACAATACCATATAAAAAACCAAAGAAAAATATAAAAACCAACAATATAGTAGACGAATCAATTCTGAGAGGGAAAAGTATTTTAGTTGTAGATGATGAACCAATTAATTTTGCCTTTTTAAAAACCTTATTAGTTAATGTAGGGGCAAAAGCTTATTACGCATCCAATGGACAGGATGCTGTGGATTTTTGCAAAGTGAATAAATATTTAGATCTTGTTCTTATGGATATTAAAATGCCAATTATGAATGGTATTGATGCAGCAATACAGATTAAATTATTTTGGCCAGATTTACCAATAATAGCTCAAACAGCTTATGCTTCAGATGACGACAGACATAAAGCAATGAGAAATGGCTTTAATGATTTTATTACAAAGCCAATAAAGAAACAGGAACTTTTAAGGAAAGTACTTCAACTTATATAGCTCTACTTTCTACTAGAATCTTTTGTCTAATAAGTCTCAAAAAAGAGGTAAGTATCTAGTAGTCAACTAAAATTAACTTCGTAAAGTAGTTTTTTTATGCTATTTAATTGGAGATGTATATAATACCACTACTTTGGTTATAGCTCACAGTGTACTGTTTTAGTGGATAGGGAGCTGGACCGCTCATAACAGAACCATCAAAAATTAATGAAAATTCGGAGCCACAAACAGTATCAATTGCAGTACTTCCTCTTTCGCTAATATGTACTTTTTCGTTATATGGATCATTTGGACAGGCACGATCAAAAGCTGCAAATTTATCTAATGACTGTCTGAAAATAATAATACCTGAAACACCACCAGTAATTTCAAGTCCAATTCCTGATGTGTTTAAACTAAAAAAATCGGGATTGTTTAAATCTAATGCAATATTTACATATACATAAGGAACATCAACATAGTCATTTTTGCAAGATAAGGGCGAAAGAATGATGAAAAATAAAACAAACAAGTAAAAAAATCGTTTAAGTAACATGATACCTTTAATTTAATACAGTACAATAAAAATGTTTTAAAACTTATTCTGTTTATACTAAACTGTTTGCATCTTTTGTGGAATTAAATATAAATTTAACTCATTATCAAGCAGAACAAATAAATTAAGGCTAGATAAACTAAGAATAAAAGCAAAAGTGCTTGTGGTAAATATAAATCAAAATTTATTAAATTGCCAATGGCTGATAGATTAATCGAGAAACCTCTGTGAAATAATTATAATTCAACTAATATTAACAAGTTTCATACAAATAATAAGCATATGAAAAAATATTCAATATTTATATTTATATTTGTTTTGTTAATAGCTAGTTTTGTTGCATTACCAAATAATGTAATTGCACAACAAGGACAAAATAAGGAAAATGTTCAAAAAGTAAAGACCTACGATCCTAAAAAAATTAAAAAGGAAATTGCGAAAAAGAAAAGGGAAGAGCGAAAGAAAAACCTAAAGAAACAAAAGAAATTTAAACGTCATCAATATAATATTCAACCACCTGATGCAAAGCAAAGGATAAAGGAGCAAAATAGAAAAACAAAAAGAAGAGCTAAGGGGAAATCAGATGAGCCGTGGTGGTATCAGAAAAAGAAGAATAAGAAGAAAAAAAGAACTGTTTAATATAAAAAAAGAATGGAAGATTTAAGTACCATTATATACATAGTAATTGCTGTAGTTGCATTTGTAATATCATCTTTTGGTAAAAAGAAAAAAGCAGCAGGTAAAACTTATACGCCTAAATCTACAACAGGCTCAGCCTTAGAGAATATACTGAGAAATCAGTTGCCAAAAGAGTGGTTAGAAGAATCTCACGAAGTGGACGAGGCTATACATGAAAAAGATATTTTGGATATTAAAGCTTCTGACGAAGGTAGTGTTACAAAACCAGAGCTAGAACCAATATTGAAATACCGAAAAGAAAAGAAAGGTTCAAAAGAAAACTCTAAAGTAGCAGCAAAAGGGAAAAAGGAAAAGTTTGATGCACGTAAAGCTATTATATATTCTACAATAATGAATAAAAAATATTTTTAATACAAAATTCTTTTAGTATTAAGAAAAAATTATAGTCTTATTGATGCAATTCGTTAATAGACAGAAAATATTTGTCTAAATATTTGATTATATTACACTAAACATCTATCTTTGTGAAATATATGAGTCTCGGCTAGTGGCAGTGAGATTCATTTTTTCGTTTAATCATTTTAAAATAACTGCCCATGGGAGACATGACATACATGACCGAGGAAGGTCTGAGAAAACTAAAGGAAAAGCTTAATCATCTGATGGGTGTTGAACGTTCAAAGATATCACAGCAAATAGCTGAAGCCAGAGACAAAGGTGATTTATCGGAAAATGCTGAATACGACGCAGCAAAGGAGGCGCAAGGGCTTTTGGAATTAAAGATTTCTAAATTACAGAAATTGCAAAGAAGTGCTCGCATCATTGATGAGTCTAAAATTGATACAGAGTCAGTTCAAATGCTAAATACAGTGAAAGTTAAGAATTTAAAATTCAACAAGGAATTTACTTATACAATAGTTCCTGAGAATGAATCGGATGTTCAACAAGGTAAGATTGCTGTTGGTACACCAATTTCACAAGGTTTAATTGGTGCAAAAGTTGGCGATGTAGTAAAAATTAAAGTCCCTTCTGGAGAGATGGAGTTTGAAGTATTAGATATCTCAATTTAAAAAATTAAAGTATCATTCTTATAATTTAAGCGAGTATGGCAAGTATATTTACAAAAATTATTAATGGCGAAATTCCTAGTTATAAAATAGCTGAGGACGATAATTTTTATGCTTTTCTTGATATTAATCCTGTAGTTAAAGGTCACGCATTAGTGATTCCAAAGAAAGAAATTGACTATATTTTTGATTTGGATAATGAGCTTTTGGCAGGTTTAAATATTTTTTCTAAAAACATAGCTAAGGCAATTGAAAAATCGGTTGATTGTAAGCGAATTGCAACAGCAGTTGTTGGACTAGAGGTGCCTCACGCTCACTTGCACTTAATTCCCATTAATAAAATGAGCGAATTTAGCTTTGTTAATCCTAAACTTAAATTTACTCACGAAGAGTTTAGTAATTTGCTTGTTAAGATAAAACAAAATCTCAGTTAATTATTTTGTTACTTGCTTGAACTGTTAGTTAAATTTATAAAATTAAAACCACAAGGCTAAAACTTCTTATACTGCAATACCACAGTGCATTAAGTCGCATGACAGTATGTTGTATAAGGTGTAGTATTAAAAAAAAGTCAAAAAGAAACTGAATTTCTTTTTGACTTTTTTTATTAATTTGTATATTGTACCAACGACTAGAATAAAAATATAGGAATTGGAGCAATCAACTTTAGATAATTTGAATGTTTTTGTCATAAGTATTAACAAAAATGGCATTGTAGAGTATATTAATGCTTTTGGGGTAAGAATATTAGGTTATGATATTGATGAAATTATTGGTAAAAATTGGTTTGAGAATTTTTTACCACCAGAGCTGAGAGACGAGATTCTACCAGTTTCAAAGTTAATATTAAGTGGCGAAATAACAATGTCGAGCTGTTATCAAAACTCAGTATTGACAAAAGATGGAGAGAAAGTAAATTTATTCTGGAAGAATTCAATATTGAAGGACGATTTTGGCAATACTGTTGGCCATTTTAGTACTGGTGAGCTAATTAAAGATGATGATATTAGAATAAAGGAAGACTTAATTGCATTTAATTTTTTGCATTTAATATCCAAATCAGATTCATGGATGCTTGCTGCAATTAATAAGGATTTTGAGTTTATTAATTGTAATAGTGATTTTAAAAAAACTTTTGAATGCCATTTAAAGACTACATTAGGCTCTGGTTTAGCTGTTTTTTCGGATAATACTGATATTAAAGTAAAACAAGAATTGAGTGCATACATCAACTCTTGTTTCGATGGAAAGCACTTAAATAAAATATATGAGATTAAATGCGACAAAGGTGAAACTAAATATTTAAGCCTAGAATTTTTTCCATTAAAGGAAACAGGCTCAAAAATATTTGCTGTTCTCATAATTGCAAAAGACGAAACAGAGCAAAGAATTAATGAGTATAATTTAAAAATATCTAATAGAAGGTTAGAAGCTTTATATAAAATATCCAAATACAAAGCAAAAAATCAGCACGATTTACTTGATTATGTTTTGACACATGCAATTAGTTTAACAGATAGTAAAATTGGGTACATTTATTTTTATGATGAAGATAAAAAAATATTAGCTATAAATAGTTGGTCTAAAAAAGTACATAAAGACTGTAGAATTATTGATGTTCACACAACTTTTGAATTGTCTAAAACAGGTATGTGGGGCGATGTAGTTAGAGACCGTAAGCCTTTAATGGTAAATGATTATAGCTTAGAGCATCCACAAGCAAGAGGAACTGTAGAGGGGCATGTTGAGCTAAAGAAATTTTTATCAATTCCAGTGTTTAAAGAAGATAAAATTGTTGCAGTAATTGGGGTTGCTAACAAAGATGAAGACTATCATATAGCCGACCAAGAGCAGCTTGATATATTGATGAATAGTTTGTGGCATATAGTTGAAAAGCAAGCTTTATACGAAGAATTAAAAGTAGCTAAAGAGAGTGCAGAAAATGCCAATAAATTACAAACAGAGTTTTTGCAAAATATGTCGCACGAAATCCGCACACCTTTAAATGGGATAACCGGATTTGTAAGCTTATTAGCTGGTGACAACGTGAGTCCTGAGCGAAGAGAGCAATTTCAGCAAATAATTCAGAATAGTAGCAATCAGTTAATGCTTATTATAGAAGATTTACTTGAAATTTCGCGTTTGGAAATAGAACAAGTGGATTTGGTTGAATCAGAGATAAATCTTAACGATTTATTAGTTTCATTGTATACAATATTTGAAGCTACTGCAAAACAGCAGAATATACCACTTTATATAAAAAAAACACTTTCGAATAAAAGCTCAATCATTATTAGTGATATTGATATGATTGAAAGAATTTTTAAAGTACTTATAGGAAATGCTTTAAAATTTACACAACAGGGTTATGTTGAGTTTGGCTACAGGGTAGAGGATAAAGAATTAATTTTGATGGTAAAGGATACTGGAATTGGAATTGTTCAGGATAAACAGAAGATAATATTTGAGCGTTTTGCACAAGAAGATGGTAGTTTAACAAGAAGTGTTGGTGGACTCGGACTTGGGCTAGCTATTGCAAAGGAATATGCTTATTTACTTAAGGGTAAAATATGTGTTGAATCTGAAAAAGGGAATGGCTCAACTTTTATGGTAAAAGTGCCTTTTAGGCAATTGTATATAGAGTCAGAAAATGTAATTAATAATGAAACTGAAATGCAAGCATATAAAAAAGTACTAATTGTGGATGATGTTGAGACTAATTATCTTTATCTGGAACAGATTTTTCTTCAGATTTCCGATAAGTTTAGATTATTCCATGCGAAAAATGGATTAGAGGCAGTTGATTTTATGAAAGAAAATCGTGATATTGATTTAATTGTTATGGATATAGTAATGCCAGTTATGGATGGGATTGTGGCCACAAAGCTAATTAAAGAATGTTGTCCCGAAGTTCCAATAATTGTTCAATCGGCTTATACTACCGAAAAAGCAAAAGCTATTGAAGCTGGCTGTGACCAATTTATTGCAAAACCTATTGAATACGATTCTTTTGTTAAAACTATAAATAAATTAATGTAATCTAAAATTATTATTTTTTCCAACAAATAAATCAATGTTAGTTGACTAACTTGTTATGTTTCAGGTAATAAATAGGTATTACGATAGATTTGCAAGATTTCCAGCTTAAATCTATTGCTAGTCGTTGCAATTCTTTTTTGTATTCGGAGTCTGTAAGTTGCGAAATATTGACATATCGTAATTTACGTTTCTTTTTATGAAAATAACAAATTCCTACCACACCGTAAATAAAGTCTAAGTAACCGCAAAGCATGCCATAAGGTTTTTATTAAATTTAGAATACTAGAATAGCAACTCATTTACGGTACTACGTAATTTGATTTTATCGACAATTCTATATTACAAGTAAACTATTGCAACTAATTGATTCTCAAACACTGGGTCGGAAGTTATGATATTGTTGTGTAATTTAATTTGCAAAAAGTAAATTATGTCTTATCTTTGTGGTCAGACCTCTTACCAGTAGTTGAAATTATGGAAAAGAAAGAAAAACTAATAAAACCAGCTCAATTTGTTGAACATGAAATAATTAAAGCAATCATTAGTGGAGATTGGGCCTCAGGTGAAAAACTATTGCCCGAGAGAGAACTTGCTGATTTACTAGGCGTTACTAGACCAACTTTACGAGAAGTTTTGCAGCGATTGTCAAGAGATGGATGGATAACAATTAAACATGGTAAACCCACTATTGTAAACGATTATCAAAATGATGGTGGTTTGGGAGTTTTAAAGACACTCTCAAATTTTGATGAGTTTGCATCAGATTCATTAATCATCGATTGGCTTGAATTCAGAATATTGATTTTACCAAATTTAGCATACAAAGCAGCCATATTTAACTCAAACGAAATTATTGACAAATTGAATAATGCACCTGATATGAATTCCGGAAATATTGAATTTGCAATTTTTGACTGGGAACTACAAATGCTACTAATAAGGAAAAGCAAAAATATAATAGCAAAAATGTTATATAATGATTTATCAGAAATATACAAAAGAAAAGGCAAAACTTACTTTGTTGAAAAGCAGATAAGGAAGCAATCTTTTGAATATTATAATAAACTAAAAGATGCAATTCTATATGATAAAACTAAAATTGAAAGCGTTGTGAAATCCACAATGCAGGCAAGTTTAGATATCTGGTCAAAACATTTTAAATAATAAAGCATGAATCGATTTATAGAAAACTATCAAGGTAAAGAGTTCGATTTAATTGTTGTGGGTGGAGGGATTACTGGTTCAACAGTTGCATACGAAGCAGCTTCTCGTGGACTATCAGTTGCACTCATCGAAAAGTCAGATTTTGGTAGTGCCACTTCCGCCGCAACCTCAAAAATGATTCATGGAGGATTACGTTATTTGTCAACATTTGAGTTTGGGCTTGTACGTGAATCACTGAAAGAAAGACGAGTACTTACAAATATTGCCCCCAATTTTATTCATCCTGCTTCATTTTTAGTGGCGGTTTATAAAAAAGATAAGGGTACAAATTTTATGTTGAAAATAGGAATGCTTTTGTATGAGCTTTTTTCTTTTGATAAAAATCGATTAAGGGACAAGAGCAAAAAAATGCCTCTTCATAAAAGTGTATCATCCGAACAGATTTCTCAATTATTTCCTAATGCAATAAAAAAGGGCTTAATGGGTGGACAGATGTTTTCTGATTGTTCAAGTCATTCGCCTGAACGTTTTACATTAGCCTTTATTAAATCGGCTGTTAAACATGGTGCTTCGGTTGCTAATTATACCAAAGTTGACGATTTTATTACTGATGAAAATCAGAAAAAGAAAACGGTAAAAGGTGTTCGTGTAATTGATGAAATATCGGGCAAAAGATACAATGTTTACGGCAAATTAGTAATCAATTGTGCTGGGCCATGGGCAGATCTGCTATTAGATAAAATTAAGAAAAAGTCTAGCAATCAAGAGTTGAGACGTTCTGAGGGCATTCATTTTATCACTAAAAAGCTGACAGATAAACATGTATTTCTT
>DAOVUO010000292.1 GCA_030632545.1 Bacteroidales bacterium | reverse complement strand
GGGAAGTACAAAAGCTATATTAACAATAATAAGTCAATAGGTATTACGGCTCTATCATTAACAATACCATCATTCATAAATGATTATTCAAATCAAAATATTATTTTATCTGCGATGGAAAACACAACTACAAAGAATCTTAAATCCTGGAAAATAACAACATTGGTGATTCGTTAATTACTAGAAGAAAGTCTGTATTAAGAAAAGTGGGGTGAGAAAATATTTTCATTTCTTTTGATTTGTTACACCCCACCTTATAGCTTTTATTCCTTATCCATAAATGGATATTCGTAAGTTGTTGCTGGCACAAAAGTTTCTTTAATTGTACGAGGCGATGCCCATCTAATTAAATTTAAAACAGAGCCCGCTTTATCGTTAGTTCCTGAACCACGTGCGCCACCAAATGGTTGTTGATTTACAACCGCTCCAGATGGTTTGTCGTTAATATAGAAATTACCTGCTGCATGAGATAATTTTCCTGTTACCTCTTCAATTATGTAACGGTCTTTTGCAAAAATAGCACCTGTTAAAGCATAAATAGACGTTTTGTCAAGTATTTCCACAGTTTCGTCCCATTTTGCATGGTCGTACACATAAATAGTTAAAACTGGACCAAATAATTCTTCCTCCATTGTTTCGTAATGTGGGTCGGTAGTTAAAATAACCGTTGGCTCAATAAAATAACCTTCTGATTTATCGTAATTGCCACCAGCAATAATTTCTGCATCTTTAGATTTTTTCGCTTTATCAATAGAACTAGCTAATTTATCAAAAGAAGCTTCGTCAATTACAGCACCCATGAATACGGAAAAATCCTCAACTTTACCCATTTTAAGGCTAGCTAAATCATCTAAAAGCTCATTTTTAACTTCATCCCATTTATTGTTAGGAATATAAGCTCTTGACGCAGCAGAACATTTTTGTCCTTGATACTCAAAAGCACCTCTTGTTAAGGCTGTTGCAACTTCAACACTATTAGCTGATTCGTGCATTAAAATAAAGTCCTTCCCTCCTGTTTCGCCAACTATACGTGGATAGCTTTTGTAGTTGGCTATATTGTTGCCAATTTGTTTCCAGATGTGTTGGAAAACAGATGTTGAACCAGTATAGTGAATTCCTGTAAATTCGGGATGTGTGAAAATTGTATTGCCAGCCACTGGCCCCGAAACAAATACTAAATTAATTACACCTGCTGGTAAACCTGCTTCCATGAAAAGATCCATTAATATTTTTGCAGAGTAAACCTGAGTATTAGAAACTTTCCAAACTACTGTGTTGCCCATTAATGCTGGTGCTGTAGGAAGATTGCCAGCAATAGAAGTAAAGTTAAATGGAGTTAAGGCAAATACAAATCCTTCCAATGGACGATATTCTACTCTGTTCCACATTCCTGTATCTGAATCTGGCTGACTTTCATATATCTCGGTCATGTATTTTACATTAAAACGGAAAAAATCTGCTAATTCGCAAGCTGCATCAATTTCTGCTTGATGTACAGTTTTAGATTGGCCAAGCATAGTTGCTGCATTGATTTTAGCACGGTAAGGTCCAACTAATAAATCAGCCATTTTCAAAAAAATTGATGCTCTATGTTCCCACGAAAGTGCTGCCCATTTTTCTTTAGCTGCAAGAGCTGCATCAATTGCCATTTTTACATGCTCTGCATCTCCTCTATAAAAATGCCCTAAAGTGTGTTTAATGTCATGTGGTGGGTGAACAGATATTTTATTGTCAGTTTTAACCATTTTACCATTGATAACCATTGGAATTTCCACTTCTTCGGAACGCATTTTTTCAATCATTTTAACTATTTCTGCGCGCTCAGGCGTGCCAGGTGCATAGCTTAATACTGGCTCATTTTTAGGTTCTGGAACCTTAAATCCATAATTTGTCATAGCTTTTTTTTTATGCTGCAAATATAATTACTTTTCTTAAATCCATTTTATGTTTTGCAAAATATCAAATTGTTACAAAACTGTTTAAAATCATACTTATTTGATATGTATTTTCAGATTTTAACTCCAAATTGGTATTTGATGTTTTTTTTACAATATTGTTAGTAGTGTGAGACAAGTAGTTGAACTTGAGCCAATAAAAGGGAATGAAAGTGAATACTATTTGCTTGTGTTTTGTAAAATAGGCATACATATTATTTGATTGTTGATACAGGTGCTTTTGAATACTGTGTTGGATAGAAATTCGGTAAGCGATTATATTCCACCCTAACAATGGTTCGGTAAGATTTACTAAATTTACTGTTTCAAAACTGTATTCCGCTAGTTATAAACAACATAGTAAATAAAATGGAATTTAGTAAATCTATGGATTTCAGTAGTTTATAAAAATTTAACGAAGTATTACCCTAAAAAACAGCCGATTATTATATTGAGGTTTATTATCTAATTAGTTCCCAGATGTTCGGGGAACTATTGTTATCGAAATAGCATCGAAAAAATCTAGGGAATTACTGAGAAACATATTCATTTTAGTTTTGGAAAAGTAAGTACACTAAAATTTGGGACATTAAATCTTAAGTATTTATTATTTCCAATGCATAATTTAACACATATTACTTAAAATTCATTCATTTTTTGGATATGATACAATCATTTGGTGTACTTGGAGGTGATTTTTTTATAAATACAAAAGCACAAATAAATTATCTTGATAAAGACTTAATTCTTGATATAGAAAACTATACAATTAAACTTATTTGAATTGAATAAGAGAATATTCCCTACTTGTTAATTATTTACAAAAAAATATCTATATTTGCATCCTAATTTGAGAAGGTTATTACCATTTTATATAGTTAAAGTATTAAAAGATAGATAAATGCAGAACAAAGGAGCTATTCAGCTAATAGCTGTGTTATTTGCGTTGGTAAGTATTTACCAACTTTCATTCACTTGGGTTACAAATAGTGTAAGAAGTGATGCCCAGGAATATTCCAAAGGAGACCATTTATTAGAGATGAAATATTTGGATTCTCTCAGCGGTGAGACTGTTTATAACTTTTTTTGGTTACAGAAGTTTAATTACAAAGAAGCTCAAGAGAGAGAGCTTAACTTAGGACTGGACTTAAAGGGTGGCATGAACGTAATGTTGGAAGTTTCAATTTCTGATTTAGTTAGTGCACTCTCGGGAAACAGTAGTGACCCAGATTTTGTTCAGGTAATTAAATTGGCAAAAGAGAAGCAAAAAGATAGTCAGGACGATTTTTTAACTCTTTTCGGACAAGCTTTTGAAGAAGTTTTACCTGATGGTAAATTGGCTTCTTTTTTTCAAACTCTTGATTTAAAGGATAGAATTAATTATAGCAGTACAAATAGTGAAGTTATTGATATCTTAAAAGAGGAAACTGAATCTGCTATCTCTAATTCATTTAATGTTATTCGTAATCGTATTGACCGTTTTGGTGTAACTCAACCAAATATTCAAAGACTTGAAAATTCTGGTCGAATTTTGGTTGAATTGCCTGGTATTAAAGAACCAGAACGAGTTCGTAAGCTTTTACAAGGTACAGCAAATTTGCAGTTTTGGGAGACTTATGGTAATCAAGAGGTTATTAGTTATTTACAGCAAGCAAATGTTGAGTTAAAAGGATTATTGGAAGCAAAAACCGTAATAATTGAAGATTCTACATTAAGTTTAATTGATTCTATACCAGAAAATCAATCATTATTAGAGAATATTGAAAATATTAAAGATTCTTTGAATATTGAAGAACCAGAATCAAGAGACGAGTTTAATAAGGACAATCCATTATTTGCATTATTATATCCAAATATAGCACAAAATGGTCAGGCTCTTCAGGGTGCTGCTGTTGGTACATCTCACTGGAAAGATACTGCAAAAGTAATGGAATACTTGAACATGAGTCAAGTGCGTCAGTTTTTTCCTCGTAATCTTCGTTTTATGTGGGAATATAAAGCTATTGACGAAAAAGAAGCTGGTGTTTATCATCGTTTGGTAGCAATTAAAGCTTCTGGTCGTGAAGGAAAACCTGCTTTGGATGGTGATGTGGTTACAAATGCACGTTCGGAATTTGGTAATAATCAAGCTTCTGCCGAAGTAAGTATGTCAATGAATTCTTCAGGTGCTAAAACTTGGGCTCGTATTACAAAAGATAATATTGGAAAACAAGTGGCCATTGTTCTTGATGGTTTTGTTTATTCATATCCAACTGTTCAGAATGAAATTAAAGGTGGAACTTCATCAATTACTGGTAACTTTACAATAGCCGAAGCAAGCGACTTGGCAAACATATTAAAGTCGGGTAAATTACCCGCACCTGCTCGCATAATTGAAGAGGAAATTGTTGGTCCTTCATTGGGTGAAGAAGCTATTGAAAAAGGTTTAAACTCCTTTGGATTTGCCTTTTTATTCGTGCTAATTTATATGATTTTTTATTATAAAAAGGCTGGTGTTGCTGCAAATGTTGCATTGCTTACAAACTTATTGTTTATACTCGAAGTATTAGCATCCTTAGGCGCAGTTCTTACATTGCCTGGTATTGCTGGTATTGTTCTTACTATTGG
>DAOVUO010000276.1 GCA_030632545.1 Bacteroidales bacterium | reverse complement strand
GTTATTTTGTTTTTTAACAATTTGAAAAATCTGCGAATAGCGAGCTATTTAAAGAATTTTCAAGGAAGTTAAAAGGCAAAAGAACAAGTTGAAAGCGTCAAGTTATTTCGGAACAATCCCTTAATATCTAATGGTGATGATGTTGATGGTGATGATGGGATTTATCTTGCTCATCGTTGCTTTCTTTCTTTACAATTAAATTCTTGCAGTCTTCTCTATCAAATTCTGGCTGAATTGTAAAATGATAAATTTGATGTTTTTTTAAAATTTCTTCAATTTGTAGTAAGATTTTTTCAAATTCTGTCACTTTTATATCCTCAGTTAAATCAAGATGAGCCTCTAAAATAAATTCCTTATCGCTTAATGACCAAATATGCACATGATGTAAGTTTTTTACACCAGCTATTTCAAAAATATCAGCCTCTAATTTTTTTATATCCATGCCTTTAGGAGTGAATTGCATCATTACTTTTAAACTTTCAAGTAAAAGACCAAGGCTACTGTAAATAAGATAAATAGCAATAATAATTGATAAAATTGCATCAATATAATATATGGAAAAGAATTTCATGGCTAAACCACCCAGTAAAACGGCAATTGAAGTAAGCATATCTGTAAATAAGTGCAGATAAGCAGATTTCATATTCATGTTTTCTTTAGCATCATTATTTATAAGCAATACACTTGCACCGTTAACTAAAATACTTAAAAATGCTAATCCAATCACAATATTAAAATCAATTTTCACATTTGAACCAAATTTCTGAACAGCTTCCATTATAATAAAAGCCGCAATTATTAATAAGGTGGCTGAATTTATAAAAGCCGCAATTATTTCAGCCCTGGCATAACCATAAGTTTTTTCAATTGACGCTGGTTTACGAGCTATCCGATGTGCAAAATAACTGATTACTAGCGATAAAACATCTGAAAAATTATGCATTGAATCGCTAATTAAGGCCATACTGCCAGATAATAATCCGCCTATGAGCTGAGCAATGCTTATTCCTAAATTCAGTATAATAGTTAGAAATAAGTTTTTGCCTTTTACATTATGATGATGATGTGACATATAATTTAGTATTTTAAGACTTTTTTATTCAATAGTAATTTACTGATAATAAACACTTTCGTTAAATTACATTTTAATTGTTTTTGTATAGCTGCGCCAAAGTAACAAATTTATTAATTTATTTAATGAAATAGTTTAGAACATTGCTAGAAAGCATAAAAAACACCAAAACTTATTATTTATCCAATTTTTTTGCTTAAAACAGTGTAATTTTTCATAATTTTATAGCAGTACATTTGCAAAAGCTTGGGCACATGAATAAAAAATTAGAAGAAAAAATACTCAATGAAATTAGACATCGAGTATTAAAAAAGGACAGAGAACTGGAAGCTCACAAAGAAGAAAAGGAAATTAGAGATGCTAATTTTGAGGTGCTTGCTGAAATGACTTCTTTGTCGAGAACTGAGGTAGATGATATTGGAAAATCAGTTCGTGATGAGTTTTTAACACTTCAAAAACTTAAGCAAAAGCGTGTGTTTATTATTGCTCTGCTTGTTGTTGTTTTTAGTTTTATTGCCTTTATGGTAGTTATTTCAAATCGGCCACCCGAAATAATTATAATTGAAGAGCCTTTTGATGAAAATATTAATGATTGGGATATTTACGATGATTTTGAATATAAAAGGTATTTTTTAAATTCTTCGTATATTTTTGATACCAATGTTGATGGTTGGTGTTATTGGGACGATACAAGGCTTGATTTTCCAGAAAACTATGATGTGGAATTAACATCTACTTGGAAAAATGGGGAGTATAATGGTTATGGCTTTAGTTTGCTGAACGATGATGCTGAGTATTTCGCCTTTGCATTAAAGGCGAATGGGTCAGTAAGTTCTAGCATAAAAATAAGTGGTTTTTTTATAATTTACGCAGCTTGGCAATTAGGTAAAGCTAATTCTGTAGAAGCTAATTATTTGAATGTACAAAAACTTGAAGTGAGAGCTGGAAATTTTATCTACACTGTTAATGGAACGCATGTTTTTGAAAAAACGATTGATATTCCTGTACATTATTTTGGACTTCGCTCATGTGGTGAACAAAAAGTTGCTTTTCAGCATGTGAAAATTATTAATTCGGATACTAAAGAAATTATTTTTGAAGATAATTTTGATTCTCCTAATGGAAATTGGCGACCACGTGAAAAAGTAACTAAGAAATCTAGTTTTACAGATGGGAATTTCATTTTTTCTACAGATAAAAATCGTTGTTATTGGGCATCTGCCGAAGGACTCGAAATTGATAATGAGTCAACAATTACACTTAAAAGCCGTTGGTTAACAGGCGAAAAGGCCGATTATGGTTTATTGCTATTGCTAAATAAAGAGAATTATATTTCATGCGAATTACAAAATGATGGGGCGGCACGTTTGGTTGTGAGCGAAGACGAGGAGTACACATATATTGGAAATTATCAGAAAACAGGATTTGAGAGTACTGGAAATAACAGACTTACACAAAGAGTTGAGATAAAAGAAAATGTGGTGTATTATTATTTGAATGATAAATTTGTTCAAAAATGTAATTTGCCTTTTAATCTTAGATATGTTGGATTAAGGGTTTGTGAAACGCAAAGTGTTTCTTTTGAACATCTTACAATATCAAAATTTAAAAAAGAGTAATTTATGAAAAATGTAATTAGTATAATATCAATTGTTTTATTAAGTGTAAGTTTAATAGCACAAAATACCGAAAATAGAGAAAATAGTATAAACGAAATAATTAATTCATGGCATAAAGCGGCTTCCGATGCCAATTTAGATGCTTTTTTTGCGCCTGTAACTTCTGATTTTGTTTACATCGGAACAGATGCAACAGAGCGTTGGACGAGGGATGAGTTTTACGGTTTTTGTAAACCTTATTTTGATAAAGGTAAAGCTTGGGACTTTAAACCAATTGAGCGAAAAGTATATTTTTCGCCTAATGGTAAAACTGCTTGGTTCAACGAAACATTAGATACTTGGATGGGCGTTTGTCGTTCTTCGGGCGTATTAGTTAAGGTGAAAAAAAAGTGGAAATTGGCGCATTATCATCTTTCTGTGGCTGTTCCAAACGAAAGTGTTGAGGAGTTCTTGAAATGTTGTAGCACTCCCGTAGATAAATAATTGTTTCCCGATTTAGACAAGAGTAAACAATAACGAGAACTTTAACAAAGTTCTTTTTTTTAGCATAGCACTTAATTATAAGGCTTTTACAGCTTTATTAACCGCAGTTTTGATAAAGTTTACTCGATTGTCACGAACATCGGGGAAAAGTTATTAAATATAAATAGTTTGAATCTAATTTAAAAAATCCAACAATGAAAAAAATCATTTTTATACTTCTTGTGCCAATTATTTTAACTAGTTGTGCAAGTAGTAAGTTTACTTCTTACGAAAAGCAAATAGTTGATCACACAGATAATAATGGTCGCTTACGAGTTTTTTTAGTCGAAAATCCCAGCGATTCGTTGATTTTGTACAAGAAAAGTAAAAATATTAAAGCAAAAGCGTCTAATCTAGCTCTAAAAAAATTTACACAAGATTTGTATAATACTGTATTAGATCCTGATAATTTAGGTGTTGGAATTGCAGCACCGCAGGTTGGAATTAATAGAAAAATAATTTGGGTACAGCGTTTTGATAAAGAAGAAAAACCTTATGAGTTATTTTTAAATATTGAAATTTTAGATTATTCTGAATCAAAAAAAGAGGGAAAAGAAGGCTGCCTATCGGTTGAAACATATAGTGGATTTGTTAACCGCTCTACGGAAATTACAATTAAATACGATAATTTTGAAAATAAGAAAATTACTGAAACTATTTCAGGCTTTACAGCCGTAATTTTTCAGCATGAGATTGACCATCTAAATGGTATTTTGTTTATTGATAGAATTACTGATAAAAGTCTATTAATTAGGCAGTAAACTATAATATGCTTTACTTTACAATAGTCCTTTTATCAACATTAATAAAAATAAGTAACGATGAAAAAAATAAGTTTTTTGATAGTTCTAACGGTTCTTTTTCTTGCTTCATGTTCGCCTACAGGTGAGGAAAAATCAAATAATGAATCAAATTTTATGGAAGCTGAGAAAATAATTGGTATAGAATTTACTCAATCTGAACGCGATTCTATGCGTGAAGGTTTAGCCGATAATTTGGAATTATATAACAAAATTAGAGCATTTGGCTTAAAAAATACTGTTAGGCCTGCTTTTGTGTTTAATCCAATACCAGTTAATTACAAAATTAAAGCATCGGCAACAAAAGAAAATTGGCAATTACCAATATCTGTAAAAATTCCTGAAAATAAAGCAGATATTGCTTTTATGACAATTGCCGAATTGTCGTATTTGATTAAAAATAAGAAAATTAGCTCTAGTGAGTTGACTCAAATTTATTTGGATAGAATTGAAAAATATGACCCACAATTACGTAGTTTTATTACATTAACAAAAGACTTGGCACTAAAGCAAGCAGCAAAGGCGGATAAAGAAATTGCAGCTGGAAAATATCGAGGACCATTGCATGGTATTCCTTATGGTGTAAAAGATTTATTAGCAGTAAAAGGCTATAAAACAACTTGGTGTTCAACAGTACATAAGGAACAAGAAATTGATGTAACAGCCACTGTGGTTCAAAAATTAGAAGAGGCTGGTGCT
>DAOVUO010000127.1 GCA_030632545.1 Bacteroidales bacterium | reverse complement strand
TACTACTAATGGCTGGCGAAACTAAAACTATTAATTTAGATGTGGCCGCTAAAGATTTAGCATGGTATAATCCCAAAACTAAAAATTGGGAAATTGAAGCAATGGAATACGAACTGTACATAGGTAGTTCGTCGGCAAGTAAGGACTTGCTAAAGGAAACTTTTTCATTACAAAGTCACGATTTGAATCCTTAAAAAAAATGAAGTATATTCACAAACCAAATTATTACTTTTTATTTATTACAATTAGCATAAACATGAAGAAAAAAATGCAACATTTATTTCTATCAGGCTTGTTACTTTTCGGCTTGATAAATCTAGGATTTTCACAAACTGAAAATCCAGAAAGCTGGATACAATTTCGTGGGCATTACAGAGCAGGATTATCTACAGATAAGATTGCACAAACAGATTGGTTGACAAAAAAGCCTGAACTTATTTGGAAAAAAGAAATTGGTTCTGGTTTTTCGGAACTAATAATTTCAGACGGAATAATTTACACTATGGAGAGCGAACAAATAGATAGTGTAACTGGTTCTGAGTTCCTAATAGCTTTTGATGATGCCACAGGTAAAGAACTTTGGAAAACTAAAGTTGATTCACTTTTTATTGATATAGATGGCTGGGGAAATGGGCCTCGCGCTACTCCCACTATCGACCAAAACAATATATATAGCTTTAGTGGGAATGGAAAACTCACTGCGCACTCAAAGAAAAAAGGCAAAATTTTGTGGCAAGTAGATTTTGTTAAGGAATTTGGCAGCACTTGCCCTCGTTGGGGTTTTTCGAGCTCGCCTCTGCTGGTTGACGATGTGTTAGTTATGGAAGTTGGCGGTACCGAAGAACGTGCTTTTATGGCCTTTAATAAAAAAAATGGCCAAATAATATGGTCAAAAGCAAAAGGTGACGCCTCGTACAATTCACCACTTTTAGCAACAATTGAAGGTCAGCAGCAAATTATTTTTGCCAACCGAAACATATTATACTCATTCAACTCTAAAGGTGATACACTTTGGACTTACAAAATGCCTTTTGCAGCACCAATGGCAATGCCAGTACTCATTGAACCTAACAAACTATTTGTATCGGCTATTCGTCCAACAGGCTATTTTGTTGTGGAAATAAAAAACAATGTAGCCACTAAAGTCCTCAATGGTGGTAATATGCAGAATGATTTCAACTCATGTTCTTATTATAATGGACATTTATATGGATTTCACGTGGCAGCTTTACGATGCATTTCGGTTGAAACAGGCGAAACTAAATGGACTAAACGAGGCTACGGAAAAGGAAGTCTTATTTTGGTTGACGATAAACTTCTTGTTCTTTCCGACAAAGGAAAATTAATTTTGGTTGAAGCAAAACCAGATGCCTTTGAGGAAAAAGGATTTATTCAAACCATTTCAGGTAAATCGTGGACAGCTCCATCATTCTATAATGGAAAAATATATGTACGAAACCTTACTGAAATGGCCTGTTATAAGTTAAACTAATAAATTTAAACCAATGAAACGAATTAAAAATACGATTTTCTTTATCATAATATTACTAAGTGTTTCGCCAATAATTAATGCTCAAACGGTTGAAGATATTATTGCTAAACATATTAAAGCTCATGGAGGCGAAAAAAACTGGGAAGCCATTGAATCAATGAATATTAAAGGAAAATTTACAGCCTTTAGTATCGAAAAAGACTTTTTTTCTATTAAAACCCAAAATGGTTCTTACTACAGCGAACGACATTTAGGCAAGCACTATGTAAAAGAAGCCTTTAACGGAAAAACAGGTTGGACAATTGACCCTTGGCAGGAAATTCTTTTTCCTAGAGATTTAAATAAAACTGAAATAAATGTTTTTTGTCAGAAAGCAGAGTTTTTCACGCCTTTCTATAAGTATAAAGAAAAAGGACATAAAGTGGAATTACTTGGTGAGCAAAAAGAAGAAGGTGTTGATGTTTATCTAATAAAATTAACTCGTGCAAACGGCAATATTGAAAAATGGTTCTTGAATTCTAAAACATACCTTGAATTTAAATACGAATCACTTTGGGTAGATTTTGCTTTTCCTAGTCCTGGCCAATCGTTCTTTGATGATTTTAGAACTATAAACGGGGTTGTTATACCATTTTATGTTGAGCGAACTTTCTCTCAGCGAAGCCGAATTAAACAAATTGAATCAATAGAATTCAATACTCAAATAGACGAAAGCTTATTTGAGATTGCTAAAAGTAAAGAAATCAAAAAACTGGCTTTCCTCTATGGTAACTGGGATGTGAAAGTAGAAGTTTGGACTGGTCGTGGAGGCTGGTATCCACTGGGAAGTACTGTTTCAAACATAAAATTTGAGGCAACAAATATGTTGCAGGAAAAAATTAACTACGACAGAATAATGCCTCAAGCGAAAATCATTAATTACAGCTATAATTCTTCAACAAAAAAATACAGACTAGCTGTTTTTAATAATTTTTCCTCTACTATTGAGGTGTTTGAAGGAAATTTTGATGGAAATGATTTCTTTGCTGATAATGTAAGTATAAGCTATGGTGAAGCTGAGTCAAAAACAGTTTTCTCACAAATTAGTATTAGTGAAATTGAAAGCAACAGTTTTATTATGGAAATAAAACAATCAAAAGATGGTGGAAAAACTTGGAATGCAAGCGATAAATTTAGCTACAAGAAAAAGGAATAATACTCCTCAATAAGAAAAAAAACACCATTGAGCTTTTAAAAAGCTCAATGGTGTTTTTTTGTAATTATTATCCTATCAACTATACCATCTTCATATTGTGATACACATTATTCACATCTTCATCCTCTTCAAACTTAGCCAAAAGCTTATCAATTAGCTCAATTTGCTCTGGTTTAAGCTCTTTTGTGTCCTGTGGAATTCTATCAAATTCGGCACTAATAATCTCAAAATTATTTTCCTCAAGATATTTCTGAATTGGCCCAAAAGCCGAAAACTCACCAAAAATATGCAATTCACCCTCATCAATAAGCAATTCCTCTGCACCAAAATCAATCATTTCGAGCTCTAACTCTTCTAAATCTAATCCATCTTTAGCTTTAAGCTTAAAAATACATTTATGTTCAAACATATAATCTACTGAACCAGTTGTTCCTAACGAACCATCGTGCTTATTAAAATAACTACGCACATTGGCTACAGTTCGTGTTGTATTATTTGTTGCAGTTTCCACAATCATTGCAATTCCATAAGGGCCATAACCTTCGTAAACAACCTCTTTAAAATCTTCCTGCTCCTTTGAACTTGCTTTTTTAATCGCGCGCTCCACATTTTCCTTAGGCATATTAGCTGCCTTAGCATTTTGAATAAGTATTCTTAACCTAGAATTACCTGAAGGATCGGGGCCACCTGATTTTACTGATATTGATATCTCCTTACCAATTTTAGTAAACGTTTTGGCCATTGTTCCCCAACGTTTCATCTTTCTTGCCTTCCTAAATTCAAATGCGCGTCCCATAGTATTTTATTTTGATGCAAAAATGAAAATTTCTTTTGAACTTATCAATCTATTTATACTAAATTTTGGTGTTTTTAAGCTTTTCTATATGCAAGTTTTTTTGTTAATTTGCAGCATGAGTAAAATATATGATACATCCAAGATTAAGTAAATTAAACACGCAAAAACATGATTACGGAGATTGAACTAAAACTTAATTCGTGCATTTTCCGATATTCAGGATAAATTGCGGCTAAAACTTATAAACAGATGAAATTGATTACTACTGTTGAGGAATTCAACAAGTTTCGCCAGGAGATTAAGGAGAATCAAAACCTAGGGTTTGTGCCCACAATGGGTGCTCTACACGATGGGCATATCGAACTTGCAAAACAAGCTCAAAAAGATTGTGATATTGTGGCCGTAAGTATTTTTGTAAACCCAACACAGTTTAATAATACTGAGGATTTAAAAAAATACCCACGTACAAACAAACAAGACCTTGAACTTCTTGAAAAAACGGGCATAGATGCAGTTTTCATGCCCTCCGAAGTGGAAATGTATCCTGAAAAAGACGAGAGAATATTTGATTTCTCACCGCTTGATACTGTAATGGAAGGGAAATTTCGTAAAGGTCATTTTAATGGTGTTGGTCAAATAGTTTCTAAATTATTTGATATTATCCAGCCAAATAAAGCTTATTTTGGTGAGAAAGATTTTCAACAATTAGCAATTATTCAAAAGCTTGTAAAGGATTACAAATATTCAATCAAAATTGTGCCTGTACAAACTATGCGTGAGAAAGATGGCTTGGCTATGAGCTCTCGTAATTTAAGACTTACAGAGGCTCACAGAGATGCTGCACCTTTGATTTACAAAACTTTAACACAAAGTTTAAAACAATTTGGAACAAAATCCGTAAAAGAGATTGAAAGCTTTGTTATGGAAACTATAAATAAAAATCCATTTTTGAAAATAGAGTATTTTGAAATTGTAGATGCCAAAAGTCTACAGCAAATATCAGATTCGAATCAAACTAATGAGCCAGTAGGCTGTATTGCAGTTCATGCAAGCGAAATAAGACTAATCGACAATATTCGTTACAATCAAATAAAATAATAGACAAGATGCATATTCAAGTAATGAAATCAAAACTTCATAAGGTAGCTGTAACTGAAGCAAATTTACAGTATGTGGGAAGTATTACAATTGACGAAGACCTTATGGATGCCGTAAACATTATTGAAAACGAGAAAGTACAAGTAGTAAACGTTAATAATGGAGAACGCCTAGAAACTTATGTAATTAAAGGTGAGCGTGCTTCGGGAGTAATTGCACTAAATGGCCCTGCTGCACGAAAAGTTGCTATTGGCGATATTGTAATTATTATTTCGTATGCTACTATGGATTTTGAAGAGGCTAAAAAATTCAAGCCTTGGGTTGTTTTCCCCGATGTAGAAACAAACACAGTAGTGTAAATGCTGGAGGCTAGATGCTGGATACTGGTTGCTAGATGCTGGATACTGGTTACATTAAACAATGACTTATTTTTATGGACTTTTTAAAGCTAATTGAAAGTAAAATACATCAATCTCCACATGAGATAAAAAAGGAATTAACTAGATGGCAGTTTGAAGGAAAAAAAATTGTTTTTACAAATGGCTGCTTCGACTTAATTCATAAAGGCCATATACACTATCTGGCCAAAGCTGCTCAATTAGGCGATATTTTTATTATGGGATTAAATTCTGATGATTCAGTAAGCAGACTAAAAGGCCCCACACGACCTATTGTTCCTGAGGATAGCAGGGCTTTAACTCTTGCCTCTATCCTATTTATTGATAAAGTAATTTTGTTTAATGAAGATACTCCTCTGGAATTAATTAAAGCTGTAAAGCCATATTATTTAGTAAAAGGCGGCGATTATACTAAAGAAACTATTGTTGGTGCTGACTTTGTTGAATCTATTGGTGGCGAAATAATTACAATTCCTTTTGTAGATGGATTCTCGACTACGAATATTGTGGAAAAAATAATGCAAGACTGTTAATGGATTGGATATCAATTACAATTATTGCAATTGGATTGTCAATGGATTCATTTGCTGTGTCTATTGGCAATGGTTTATCCTTAAAGAAGTTAAATTTCAAAAACATCTTCTTTATTTCTTTCTCTTTGGCGTTCTTTCAGGCTCTTTTTCCATTAATAGGATGGCTCGCAGGAAGAGAAATAGAGCATCTGATTAAGGAAATAGATCACTGGATTGCATTTATTCTGCTTCTTGGGATTGGCGGTAAAATGATTTATGAAGGAATTACTCACAAAGAAGAAGATTCACCTCAAAAAATTAGTATTTTACTGATAATAAGTCAATCAATTGCTACTAGCATAGACGCATTAGCTGTTGGTATTAGTTTTGCATTATTAGACATTTCAATAATTACAACAGTTATTATTATTGGCGGAGTAACACATTTCTTTTCGTTTGTGGGAATGCAATTAGGAAAATACTTCAACAAAAAATCAAAGTTTGCTTTAGAAATTTTTGGCGGCTTAGTACTTATCGGAATTGGCATTAAAATACTTATCGAACACATTTATTTTCATTAAAATATGAAATATAACTACCATACACACAGCCAGTATTGCGATGGGAAAAGCAATATGGAGGAAATGGTAATAAAAGCGATTGAACTTGGCTACACTCAACTTGGCTTTAGCTCTCATGCACCCCTACCATTTTACACACATTGGGCTATTAAACCAGAAAAACTAACTAATTATTTTACTGAAATAAACTATCTTCAGACTAAATATCAGCATAAAATAAAACTGGTTAAAGGCCTCGAAATTGATTATCTGCCACATCACCCAAAAAGATTTAGCGAATTTATAAAACTAGGTGAGCTAGATTATTCAATTGGTGCAATTCATTTTGTTGATAATTTTCCCAATGGCGAAGCTTTTGATATTGCTGGGAAACCACATCTTTTTCATCAAGGCCTAAAAGAAATATTTAATAATGATACTAAAAAATTTGTTGAACGTTACTTTGAACTCATTTATCAACTTATTGAACAAAAACCTACTATTGTAGCACACATTGACTTTATTAAAAACCAAAATCAGCATCAAAAGCTATTTAACGAAAATAACAATTGGTATAGAGCATTAATGGAAAAAGCCCTTAAAAGTATAAAAACCAATAATGTAATTTTAGAAATAAATACTCGTGGCTTCTACAAAAGCAGGACTACTGATTTTTATCCCTCCGAACGCTTTTTCCCCATTATTAAAAAGCTAGATATTCCTGTGATTATTAGTAGTGATGCACATCACATAACCGAGCTAAATGCAGGAGTTAACAAAGCCAAAAATCTAGTTGAAGATTACAAATTAAACTTACTCTCAGGTATTTAAATCGCTAAACAATTAATAATTACATCAGCCCGCTTTGCTAATTTGCTCCAATCGTTTTTTATCAATAATAGCAATATCCCTACCTTTAAGTTCAATTATACCTTCTTTGCTAAATT
>DAOVUO010000437.1 GCA_030632545.1 Bacteroidales bacterium | reverse complement strand
TTTTTTCGTGCGCAACTAAATGAGCGCAATTTACATCTAACAATAAACCCCGAACTTATTGGAGCCAATTGAAAAAATAGTTAAGGCATGCATTAAAGGAAAGCCAAGTGCTCAAGAGCGACTTTACAAAATGTTTGCAGATAAAATGTTTGGTGTGTGTTTAATATACACTAAGGATTATGATGCTGCAAAAGATGTTATGCAAGAAGGTTTTGTGAAAGTGTTTAATAAACTAGATACTTTTAAATTTAAAGGTTCTTTTGAAGGGTGGGTAAGAAGAATAATGGTAAATACTGCTTTGGAGCGTTACAGAAAAAATTATTATTTATATCCAATTAATGATATCGAGGACTATAAAAACGATATTGCATACGATGACGTAATTGGAATGATTTCGGCAAATGACCTCTTGAAGCTAATTAAAGAATTAAGTCCTCAATATCAAATGGTTTTTAAATTGTTTGCTATTGAAGGTTATTCTCACAAGGAGATTGCCAAAAAACTTGAAATATCAGAAGGTACATCGAAATCCAATCTTTCGAGAGCCCGAAAAATATTACAAGAAAAAGTAAAAAAGTATTTTGATTGGGATGATGGTAAATTGTTAGCAAGTAAATGAAGCACGAGATTGATAAAATAGTAAGGAACACTCTGTACGACTACAGTGCATCAGCACCAGACGATGTTTGGAATAGTATTCAAAATCAATTGAATAATAAAAAATTTAGAATTGCGCCAGTCTATTGGAAGTCATTAGCGGCTAGTATTGCACTTCTGATATCTTTTGGTGGAGGTTATTTTTTGAGTACAAATAGAATAAATAACTTTAAACCAATTGCTCATGCGAAATTGAATTTCTATCACAAAGTAAATTCAAATGCGCTAAAACCTGTATTTGTTAGTCGAAAGGGAATTAAAATAATACAAGCATCAAAAGGAAATCTTTTTATAGCTGACGGGCAAAGTAATTTAGTAGTACAGCAGCGAGAACATACTGAAAACATAATGATTAAAGGTGTTTCTGTCGTGCAACTATCTCAATTTGAAATGCCTGTTGTATTGAACATTAATGGTAATTCGCAGAAGAAATCATATTCGCCACAAGAATTATTCGCAATGCAGAATGCACATTTTGCAAAAGAAACTAACTCTAAAAGTGAAGTACTTGAAAGTAAATGGGCGATTGGTGGACAATTTACACCTAATTATTCTTATCGTGAGATGAAGAATAATACCTCAGAAATGCCTTCAGAATATTATAATTCTGTTGAAAAGGCTATTCTCACATACTCAGGTGGTTTAAGTGTTAATTTGAACGTAAGTAAAAGAATCACTATTGAATCGGGTATAAACTACGCATTGCTCGGACAAAGTAGTAATTTGTTGTATGCTCAGTTAAATCCAGAAAAGGGTTCTGCTTACGAAGTGGCAACATCTGCAGGTGTAATTACTCCACAGCCATCGTCTATTCATCAAATTTCTGGCGAATACAATTATGTAGATCCTGCTGGTAATATTATAAATACTGATGCTGAATTAATCCAGAATTTTAGTTATTTTGAAATTCCTTTAAATGCAAAAATTAAGCTTATAGATAAAAAACTCGGATTTTCGGTAATTAGTGGGCTTAGTACCGATGTTTTAATTGGAAACAAGGTGTTTTTTAAAGAGGATAATGAAAAATTGTATATTGGTCAAACAGAGAATTTGAATGAAATTAGATATAGTACAAATTTTAGACTTGGATTTGATTATAAAATGGGAAAGCAATTAAGTTTAAATTTTGAACCAGGTTTTAAATATTCGTTAGTACCAATTAATAAAAATGACGAAATAGATAATTATTCCTATACTTTTGGATTAAATACTGGACTTGTGTTTAAATTTTGATGTTATTTCTACTTTACTAAGTTGCAAGATTCTGTAAGTCAGTACATTCAAATTTTAAACTTAACAACCTGTCCCGAACATCGTGGATGTATTAATTATATAACGCTATGGTTTATGTGAGCAGAAATTTGTGAATAATTGTTATTGACAAATTTCTGTTTTCTTTTGTTATGTTTGTTTTTAAAATAATTACAAAATGCAAACAATTAATTTTGACGAAGTAAGTTCAGAGCTAGTTTATTTAAACGAAAACTCTTCAAGTATTTTATTAGATATAAAATTACCTGCAAATTATAAATTAGATCGACATCTTGATTTTCCTACTATTAAGTCGGCAGATAAGGAATTAGCCGTAATTCAGAATATTCAGAGAGAAAAACGTTTTTTATATTTTAAGATTAAAATAAATGGACAAATCGGACGTACTGAATTAAAATTTAATGGAAAAGCAATTGTTGAAAAAGAAAAAATTAAGTTTCTGGCAAACTTTAATATTATCATTCCCATTTTGATTAGTAATAATGGTGAGGATAGTTTTGAGTGCAATGCTAACTTGTTATAAATATCTACTTTAACATATATTTAGGAATAATTAAATATCTACTATTGACAAACACTCTATTTTATAGTAAATTGTACATTAAATCATACTTAAATTAAAATAAATATGAGAAAATTAGTATTAATTCTTGTAACTGTAATTTATACATTTAGTTTGTATGGCCAAGATGGCGACAATGCAAAAAAGAAAAAAGATTACGACTTTACTGATAATAGTAAAGGCACATCAATGATGCCTATTATTGGCGATGTAATCTCTGCAATTCAATATCTTGAAGATTCTTTGGGAGTAGAAGTGGTGAGAATTGAGTACGATATTATTCAAGAAAAAAAGACTTCGTATAGAACCTTGCATACTGGATATAATTATGGAATAGTGGCAGTTGGTGATTATAGAGTGAAAAAAATAAAATTAGAGGCCTACGCAAAAAAAGGTAAAAAATGGAAACTGCTTAATACCAATGCACGAAATAGTTATTTGGCTTTACTTTCGGTAGAACCAAGCAAAACTGCTGAATATGCCTTTGACATAATTATTGAAGAATTTAGCGAAGGACATTCAGCAGCGCATTATGCAATAATTTATTATCATTAATCAATAATTTGACCTGCTACAGCAATTCGTAATTTATCTACAGAAAAATATTTTTGTGCGATTTTTAGTAA
>DAOVUO010000242.1 GCA_030632545.1 Bacteroidales bacterium | reverse complement strand
GCTGATATGTGTATAGCTTGTGGAAAATGTATAGAAGCTTGCACACATGATGCTAGATATTATGTAGATGATTTTCAGAAGTTTATTGATGATATTATTGCTGGCGAAAAAATAATTGCCATTGCTGCACCAGCCGTAGCTGCCGGATTTCCTGATTTATATCTAAACCTAAATGGATGGTTAAAAGAGCTTGGAATTGAGGCTATTTTTGATGTAAGCTTTGGAGCTGAACTAACAGTAAAATCATATCTTGAGCATATTAAAAAAAACAATCCAAAAACCGTAATTGCGCAACCTTGTGCAGCCATTGTTACTTATATCGAACTATATAAACCCGAACTTATCCAATACTTAGCTCCTGTAGATAGCCCAATGCTACATACAGCTAAAATGGTTAAACGTTTTTACCCACAATACAAAAATCATAAAATTGCTGTAATCTCGCCTTGCAACGCTAAACGCCACGAATTTGACGAAACAGGTATTGGAGATTATAATATTGCTCATCAATCAATTGACAAGTTTTTAAAAGAGAACAAACTAAAACTAAGTAGTTTTGCAAAAGTTGATTTTGATAATCCCTCGGCAGAAAGAGCAGTTAATTTTTCGTCGCCAGGTGGATTGTTATATACTGCCGAACGATGGATGCCAGGAATTTCGGAGAAAGCTCGCAAAATAGAAGGAAATCCTTTAGTGTATGATTACTTTAATACATTACCAAATATTATTGAGCAAGGAAAAGCCCCACTTATTATAGATTGTTTAAGTTGTGAATTTGGTTGTAATGCTGGTCCATTAACACTTACAAAAGGCTTGCCTCAAGACGAAATCGAGTATCGAATTAAAAAAAGAAGCGACAAACTTAAAGAGAAGTATCTCTCGGAAAATGAAAATAATCCAAAACTAAATACTCAACAAATAGAAAAAGTAATTAATAAATATTGGGAAGATGGATTATACACAAGAACTTACGTTAATAGGTGGAAAAACGTAAATTTAAAATACCCTAACGATAAAGAAAAAAAGAAAATATACAAGTTGATGCACAAATATCATGATGATGATATAAAAAATTGCTCATCGTGTGGGTATGCATCATGCGAAGGAATGGCTGTTGCTATTTTCAATAAATTGAATAAAGTAGAAAATTGTCATTTTTATCTATCTAAAGAAACAGAGCTATCCAATGAAAAAACACAAGAAAGTAAAATTAGATTAAGCAAAATACTCGATACTGCTCTCGACGGTTTTGTTGAAACAGATAAAAACGAAATTATTAGGGATGCAAATCCAGCCATGCAAAAAATTCTCAAACGAGCTGATTTAATTGGTCGTTCTTTATACGAATTTATGGATGAAGATAATCTGGCTATATTTGCTAGTCAAAACCTTGAAAGAGAACGAGGAAAATTAGCATCTTACGAAATTAAATTTACTCAGTCGGATGGTAAAAAAATCTACGGATTAGTTAGTGCAACTCCTCTAACAAATATAAATGGAAAGATAATCGGCTCTTTTGCAATGATTTCAGATATCACAAAACTAAAAGTGACCGAAAATGAACTAAAATTAATAAATGAAGAGCTAGAACTAAGAGTATTAGATAGAACAATGGAGCTTGATGAAGCGGTTGAGGAATTAAGAACAAATGCTGAAATAATTGAAAGCTATAATGAAGAACTTGAGCGTTTGTCAATAGTAGCCTCTGAAACAGACAATTCCATAATCATAATGGATGCAAAAGGGAATTTTGAGTGGATTAATGATGCATATCAGAAATTATACGGAATTACATCAGAGGAGCTAAAATTACTTATAGGAAAAAATATAGTTGATGTAAGTAGCTATGGAAATATTGACGAAGTACTTAAATCAGTTATTTCTACTAAAAAATCGGCTACTTATAATAGTGAAACAGTAAATTCTAATAGGGATAAAATTTACTCTCAAACTACTCTAAGCCCTGTGCTTAAAGATACAGGTGATATTAGGAATATTGTTTTAGTTGATTCTGATATTACTGATCTTAAGGAAAGTGAGAAACAAATATTAAATCAAAATGAAGAGATTCTACAACAAAGAGAAGAATTATTAACCCAGCGTGATGCTCTTCAAGAATCGGGTGAACATGTAAAAAATATTATTGCTTCGCTACCAGATGCGGCATTTGTAATTGATGATAATGGCTTTGTTGTATATTGGAATAAAGCGATAGAAGGACTTACTGGCGTTAAAGCAGAAAACATTATTGGATTAGGAAATTACGAATATGCTTTGCCTTTTTATAATGAACGAAAGCCTATTTTAATTGATTTAGTAACAAAAGAAATAGAAATTTTAGAAAAGGAATACAAAAATATTGTTGTAAAAGGAAATGTGATTCAGGCCGAGGCATATACAAAGGATTCAAAGGGTGAGGAAAGGTATATATCTGCCACTGCCACTGCATTGTATGATTTGTCGGGAAAGTACAAAGGGGCTATTGAAATAATGCATGATATTACACAAAGGAAAAAAGAGCAAGAAGCTTTGTTAAAACAAAAAGCTGAAATCGAAAATCAAAATAGTAGAATAACAAAACAAGCTACAGAAATTAAAGATAGTATTAACTATGCAGCTAAAATTCAACAAGCTATCTTACCTTCGGAAGAGGAGATAGTAAAAGTACTACCCAATCATTTTATTTTTTATAAACCAAAAGATATTGTTGGAGGCGATTACTACTGGATTGACGAGGTGAACAATAAAACAATAGTTGCTGCCGTAGATTGCACAGGACACGGTGTGCCTGGAGGTTTTATGAGTATGCTTGGTGTTTCGCTTATGAATGAAATTATTCTCGAAAAAAAAATATGTTCACCCGATGAAATATTAAACTCTTTACGAAAACTTATAATTGACTCTCTCAGACAAGCAACTGGAGAAAATAGAAATAGAGACGGAATGGACATGTCGATATGTGTAATTGATAAAGAAAATGGCATAGTAGAATTTGCTTCAGCAAATAATCCAATATATATTCTCCGAAACAATGAAGTAATAATAATAAAAGGCGATAGAATGCCAATAGGTAAACACCGTAGAGACAATACCCCATTTGCAAAACAAACATTTAAAATAGAAAAAAACGATACTATTTACCTCTTCTCCGATGGCTTTGTTGACCAAATTGGTATTACTGGACGAAAATTTCTTGCTAAAAACTTTAGAGATGTACTACTAAAAATTCATCAAAATGACTTGACCACACAAAAACAATTACTGGAAGAACTTTATACTACATGGAAAGGTGATTATCAACAAATTGATGACATTTTAATAATTGGTGTCAGAATATAAAAAAATCAAATTTTATTTACTCATTTGCACACTACAATAGTCCACCGATATTCGGGAATCTGTTGATAGACAAATTATGGTAAAAATGTTATAAGCTGATAAAACAACAATCAATAGTTCGTGCATTTTGTAATTGTAAACAAACAGCTTTGAAAAATTATTGCAACAATACACTCAAAAACGCACAATAAAGTGTTAATTTGCTGAATAAAATAACCCGCAAACTAGAATTTTAAAGATGAAAAAATATTACGCATTTCTTATTATAATTATAATTATATTTGCAATACCAATACAATCGTATTCTACAGATACCACGTATACACAAGTAAAGCTTCAACTAAAATGGAAACATCAATTTCAATTTGCAGGATATTATGCTGCAATTGAAAAGGGTTATTATAAAGAGTTTGGTATAGAAGTAGAACTTGTAGAAGCTAATGCACTAGAATTGCCGATTGATGCTCTAATTAATGGCAAAGCACAATTTGCAACCGGCACTTCCGATATTGTTTTGATGCGAGCAGAGGGAAAGCCAGTAGTTCTTTTAGCAACAATTTTCCAACATTCAGCTCAAATTCTTTTAGTATCAGAAACTTCTAAAATCAAATATGTTCACAATTTAGCAGGCAAAAGACTTATTATTGAACCTCATGCTGCCGATATAATAGCCTACATGAAAGACGAAGGTGTAGCATTAAATAGAGTAATACAATTGCCTCATTCTTTCAACATTAACATGTTGGTTGAAAATAAAGCTGATGCAATGACAGCTTACCTTACTGACGAACCTTTTTTATTAAAACAAAAGAACTTTGATTATAAAATATTTTCACCTGTTACTGGAAATATTGATTTTTATGGCGATATATTAATCACTTCAGAGCAACTACTAAAAGATAATCCAAAACTTGCACTGGATTTCAGAACAGCATCCTTAAAAGGTTGGGAGTATGCAATGAAAAATTCGGACGAAATAATTAAACTTATTTACAATAAATACAGCAAAAGGCACAGCAAAGAGCATCTGGCTTTTGAAGCAGAACAAATGAAAAAAATAATTCTGCCAAACGTTGTTCCCATTGGTTATTCAAACCCCAGAAGATGGGAAAAAATAATTAAAATATACCAAGAAATAGGACTACTTGATGCAGATGAAGATATTACCGAATTATTTTATATCGATTATATAAATAAATTAAATATACCTTGGAAAATAATTATCCCATTTAGTTCTGTTCTTTTATTCCTAAGTTTAATAGCTTTCTTCTTTTACAGAATCACTCAAAAACTAAAGGCTCAAATAAAAGATAATAAGAACTTCAGCAACACTCTTACAAAAACCGAAAAACAATATCAATCTTATTTCGATCAGAGTCTCTTAGGAATGGCGAAAACATCAATAGAAAAAGGATGGATTGAAGTGAATGATGTTATTTGTAATATGTTTGGATATTCGAGAGAAGAATTTTTTGTGCTTACTTGGGATAAAATGACATATCCTGATGATTTAGAAAAAGATTTATTGCAATTTAAACGTATACAAGCAGGCGAAATTGACAGTTACTCAATGGATAAACGTTTTTTTCGTAAAAATGGTGATATTTTCTATACTTTGCTTACCGTTAATGCAATTCGTAAATCTGATGGCTCAATTGAATACCTGATTGCAATTCTGAATGATATTACTGAACAAAAACAAACAGAAAAAGCATTAAGAGATAGTGACATGAGATGGCAATTTGCTGTTGACGGAAGCGAATTAGGACTATGGGATTGGGATATTCCTAAGAACAAAGTCTTTTTCTCAAAACAATGGAAAAAAATGCTTGGCTACGAAGATG
>DAOVUO010000556.1 GCA_030632545.1 Bacteroidales bacterium | reverse complement strand
GAATTAACTAATTTTAATAAATACATTGAGGCAAATTATCCAGAGCTTGAACCTTCAAATAAAGGGCTTTATTTTATTCCGCAAAAAACTGGCTATGGAGATAAACCTGTGCTAGGCGATACTTTAACCATTAACTATATTGGCTACTTGTTAAATGGAACTGAATTCGACAATACTTATACCGACGAAAAAGCATTTATATACATTTTAGGCGGAGAAATATCGGTAATTTCTGGCTTTAACGAAGGAATTATGCGTATGCGTCAAGGTCAAACAGCCAAATTTATTATGCCTTCCAGTTTAGCTTATGGAGATAAGCAAAATGGATTAATTCCCCCATTTTCAAGCCTGATATTTGATGTGGAATTAAGTGTAATTAATCAAGAATATTAAAAAATGCGTAAATTTCTATTATTTAGTATATTTATTGCCGTGCAATTAAACCTATTGGCACAAATAAATATAAAATCGCCAATAAATAAAAATTTGTATAAAACGACACAAATTGAAGGTGGTGATGAAATTTTTTATGAAAGTTTTGACGAAAACAATCTTCCAACAAATTGGACTGATACGGTTTTTAGCAATAAACAAACATGGATGTTTCAAGATTTGCCCGACTTATCGTTCTCAGAAATTAACTCGCAAAATATAAGTTCAGCCATTTGCCCTTGGAATAACGACACTATTGGCCAAAACGAGTGGATTATTTCGCCTATAATTCAGCTTCCCGAAGATTATAGAAGCATTGTAATGAATTTTTATGCTGGTTTCAGCCGACCGTGGCTTAATAATGCAAATTTAGAAATTTGGGTAGGCAAATTTTTAGAAGATACCACCATTTGGACTAATAATTGGAATGCTCGCTCGCATGTTGACACTTTGGGTGTAGACTGGACTTGGCATCCCTCAGAAATTAATTTGGGTGCTTATAAAGGAACAGACATAAAATTAGGAATAAGATACACGGGAAACAATGGTGATTTAGTGGCTATTGATGATATTTATATTGCAGGACTTGAGTTTGCCAACGAGTCCGAAATTCTTACATTTAGCCTATCAAATCAGAAAACTGATGCAATTATTGATGCGCAAAATAATACGATTAGTGTTGAATTAATTTACGGAACTGATTTCAATTCAATAATACCTCAATTTACAATTTCTAGTGGTGCTTATAGCAATATTTTATCTGGCGATACTATTAAACTTGTTCGCAACGAAATTTTTGAAATTAAAGTTACTGCAGAAGATAGCATCAGCTACAAAACATGGCAATTAACAGCTACTGAGGCGATTGTAAACACAGAGGCGAATATTGAAAGTTTTTCGATACAAGGACAAACAGGTGCTGCTATTATTGATACAAAAAATGCCCTTGTCGAAATTGAAGTAGATTGTCATACTGATTTATCTGCAATAGTACCCATTATTGAAATATCAAAAGCGGCCACTATTCTACCTGCAATTGGAGATACAATTAGTATGGAAGAAGGCGTATCCTATTTTTTCCAAATCCAAGCGCAAGATACTAGTATTAGCACAAAATGGCAGATTGTTCCTACTGTTAGAGATTATACTTCAAATATTCTTAGCTTAACTTTCCCTAATCAAAGTGGTTCATCTCTTATAGACAGTGAAACTAAAACAATTTTTGCCGAGCTGATTTATGGCACTAACTTAGATAGTCTATCACCAAAATTCTCTTTGAGTGATTGCGCTACATCAGTGCCGCTTTCTGGCGATACTATTAGTTTTGAAAATAATATACCAAAAAAAATACTTGTATATCCAAACGATTCTACACTTACCGCTACGGAATGGACTGTTATAGTTCAGCTTAAAGAAAACACGCTATTTAACGAGGCTTT
>DAOVUO010000062.1 GCA_030632545.1 Bacteroidales bacterium | reverse complement strand
TTGTTCAGAATGATGCATGTGTTGAAGAGGATAGATTAAACAAAGAGGTTGTAAAAGTGCTAGGATTTATTTTAGATGAAACAGGTTTAGATTTTGGGTTCTTACCTAAAGGTCTTATTCAATTTCATCAGTACCCAACAGAAATTCGTAAAGCTTTTGATGAGCATTTTGTTGAAGCAGCAAATTATGCCAGTTCTAATAATTTAGCAAATTTACATTTTACTGTTTCACCAGAACATCAATCGCTTTTTGAAGAGCAATACGCTAAAGTCAAGGAAAAATTCGAAAAAAAATATAATATTTCATATAATGTAAACTTTAGCAACCAAAAGCATAGCACAGACACTGTGGCAGTTACACTTGAAAACGAAATTGTCAGAAACGAAAACAATGAAATATTATTTAGACCTGGTGGACATGGTGCATTAATTCAAAATCTAAATAATATAGATAGTGATATTATATTTATAAAAAACATTGACAATGTTGGCCCTGATAGACTAAAAGAACTTACTACTGATTATAAAAAAGCATTAGCAGGAATACTACTATTTTTTAAGAATAAAATTCACACTTATATAGAGCAATTAGAGCAATTTGAAACGCTTGAGGATTGCCACATGGACGAAATTGGAAATTTTCTTGAAAAAAATTTATGCATACTACCTTCACAAAATTTTAAACCTAAAAATAGATTAGGGCGTATTAAATATTTGTACAAAAAATTAAACAGACCAATACGTGTTTGTGGAATGGTTAAAAACGAAGGTGAACCTGGTGGTGGTCCTTTTTGGACTGAAAATAATGATGGAACAGTTTCATTACAGATAATTGAATCGGCACAAATGGATATAAAAGATAATAATATTGCTGAAATTGTTAATTCAGCCACACATTTTAATCCAGTAGATATAGTTTGTTATGTAAAAAATTATGAAGGAATTAAATTTGATTTAAATAAATATGTAGATTCAAAAACAGGTTTTATTGCTGAAAAAAGTAATGGTGCTAAAAAATTAAAAGCTATGGAACTACCAGGTTTATGGAATGGTGCAATGGCCGATTGGATAACTATATTTATGGAAACTCCAATAGAAAGCTTTACACCTGTAAAAACGGTGCAAGATTTACTTAGAGAACAGCATAAATAGATGTTTTATAGATTATTTACTATTTAAGATAAATAGTAAATAATCTATAAAAATTAATACATTTTTAAAACAGTTTTGCTAATTCAAAGTGCATTCCGTCTTTACGTTTACGGTAGTGTCCACCCCAGAAAAAACCAAATTTATTAGCCAACGGAACAAGTAATCTAAGACTTCCTTTATCGCCTACTTTTGGTGGTACTTTACCCAAACCATTCGCCCTAATATTTATGTCAAAAGCAGTTCCAAAAGCATGATTACTCAAACGAGTTTTGCTACCCCGAATAAAACGTGGACTATAACTACAACACCAATCTGTTACATAACGTAATAAGCCTTCCTTTTCCCATGCATCCCAAAGTGCTTTCATCTGATCTTCACCTTTTTTGTGGAAAAGAATATATCCATCATCATGCCCCCATCTTTGCCCTAATTTATTGAGTTGCGATACTTTAATTCGCTTAATATGCTTTTTATCCCAACGGTTTGTAATTTTAATATTCCCGTTACTTAATGCCTTAAACTTAATTTCACCAAATAAATCCTCAGTTTTATCAGACGAAAGTGTTCTAAAATCAGGAACAGCTGGCCAATTGTAACTGTTCATATCATTAGTCACTTTAACTTTAAATTCATCCTTATCTTCAAACTCCTCAATCAAAAAGCCAAAATCCTTTGCTTTTTTCATGGTTGCAGGCCCAATTACACCATCAGGACTTAAACCACACATCCGTTGAAATTGCACCGTAGCCATGTGAGTAGATTCATCAAAAGTTGCAGTCGCATTAACAAGGTAATACTCTTCTCCAATTAAAAAGTATTGCCACTGTTCAACTAGATTTCCTTTTGATCCAAGTTTTAAAAATTTCATAATTTAAGATTTATATGTACAGAAATGATAATAATAAAATATTATATGTCATCAATAATTCGATTTTTTTTGTATTAAAGTAATAACACAATGGCTAGTTAAATATTTGTAATACATTGAATGATAGTTATTTACAGGAAAAAATTACTAAGCATAACTGCTAGATATTTATCATTTTAACTTAAAACTTAGCACTCGAAACTTAATAATTAACAATTAGTTACATCCTCCTATTCATTTTATAATATGCAATTTATAAATTATATTGTTAAGAATCAAATGTAAGCTAATTTGTTTTAGAGATATGAAAAACTGTTTATTTTTATTTATAATAGTTGCATTTTTGGATGCGAAATTTATGCACAAGTTGCAGGTGTTACTAGAAATATGTCTTTGTCGTTACAAAGAATAAATGCAGTAAAAAAACGCCCTTATAGATTTTTAAATTAATTCGAAAAGGCTTACAAGCATAGGATTTGGACAAGAAAAACCAATTGCTAATAATGCAACAGAACAAGGCAGAGCAAAAAACAGACGTGTTGTTTTAGTTCGAAAGGAATAAAATAAGCCGAAAATCTTCGCAATTCAAAACAAATCATTATTTTTGCCACTCTTTATGCGCTAGCCTAATGCTGATGTTAACGCTAAAGTGTGAATAATAGAAAAATATAACGCAAATGAAGATTTCGTACAATTGGTTGAAAAATTACCTTAATATAGATTATTCTGTTGATAAGCTTTCCGTAATCCTTACTGATATTGGTCTAGAAGTAGAAGGAATTGAGCAATTTGAATCTATTCCCGGTGGTTTGAACAATTTTGTTATAGCTAAAGTGCTTACGTGTAAACCACATCCAAATGCTGATAAATTAAGTATAACTACCGTAGATTTAGGCGATGGAAAAGAGTATCCAATTGTATGTGGTGCGCCCAATGTTGCAGCTGGGCAGACTGTTGTTGTAGCAAAAGTAGGGGCTAAAATTTATAAGGGCGAAGAATCCTTTGATATTAAAAAAGCAAAAATTAGAGGTGAAGTTTCGGAAGGAATGATATGTGCTGAGGATGAAATTGGTATTGGTAATCAGCACGAGGGAATTTTTGTGATTGAAAATAGTATTGAAATTGGTTCAAAAGCTGCCGATTACTTTAAAGTTGAAAACGACACTATTTTCGAAATTGGATTAACGCCAAATAGGGCTGATGCCACTTCGCATTTAGGTGTTGCACGAGATTTAATGGCCTATTTTAATGCTAATAATCAAAATATTGCGGTTGATTGGCCAAATGTTGATAACTTTAAAATTGATAACGAAAATAATATAATCAATATTGAAATTGATAATAAAGAAGCTTGTAAACGATATACTGGCATTACAATCAGCAATATTGAAATAAAAGAATCACCAGATTGGTTACAAAACCGTTTAAAATCAATTGGTTTAAAGCCAATTAATAATATTGTTGACATTACAAATTTCATATTACACGAAATGGGGCAACCGCTTCATGCTTTTGATGCAGATAAAATTGAAGGCAAAAAAGTTATTGTAAAAACGCTTGCACAAGATTCACCATTCATAACTCTGGATGAGCAAGAAAGAAAGCTGCATAGTGACGACTTGATGATTTGTAACACAAAAGCAGGAATGTGTATTGCTGGTGTTTTTGGCGGTGCAACATCTGGTGTTACAGAAAAAACCAAGAATATATTTTTAGAAAGTGCATATTTTAACCCTGTTTCAGTACGTAAAACGTCAAAAAGACATGCCTTACAAACTGATGCATCGTTTAGATTTGAACGTGGAACTGACCCCAATATTACTGTTTATGCGCTAAAAAGAGCCGCAATGCTAATAAAAGAGATTGCTGGTGGTGAAATTTCTTCACCAATAATTGATATTTATCCTAAAGAAATTAAGCATACGATTATTCCAGTTAATTTAAGCAGAATTAATCGCTTATTAGGCGTTGATATAGAAGAATATAAATTTCTAGCTATTGTAAAAGGGCTTGAAATGAAAATTATTGAGCACGAAGATGACGATTTTGTACTTAGTGTGCCGCCATACAGAGTTGACGTACAGCGTGAAGTTGATATTGCTGAAGATTTATTACGTATTTATGGTTACAATAATGTAGAGTATAGCGAAACGGTAAAATCTGCTTTAGCTTATGTAAATAAGCCTGATAAGGAAAAAATGCATAATACCATTGCTGATTTATTATCCGCAAGAGGGTTTAACGAAATGATGAATAATTCTTTATCAAAAGATGAGTTTTATAAAGAGTTAAAACATTATAACATTGATAGTTTAGTCCATATTGAAAATCCATTAAGTGCCGATTTGAATGTTTTCCGACAATCATTAATATTTGGCACATTACAATCTATTGCTCACAATATTAAACGTAGTAATTATAATTTGCATTTTTACGAATTTGGTACTGTTGCCTCAAAAAAGCAAAATGATGGAACAAGCAAAGATATAATTAAAGGTATATTTGAATCGCAGCAACTAGCTATTACAAGCACTGGTAATCAGTTTGATGAATCGTGGAAAAATAAAGGTACTAATACTGATTTTTATTCACTGAAAGCGCAAGTTGACAATACACTAGAACGTTTAGGTATTGATTTCAATAAACTGGTTTCTGCTGAAACTACTAACGATATTTTTGATTATGGATTGAATTACTCTTTACAAAATTCAAAAGATAATTTTACAGAATTAGTTAATTTTGGTAAACTTAGTACAAAACTTTTAAAGCAATTTGAAATTGAACAAGATGTATATTATGCTGAATTGAATTGGACAATTATTCAAAGTAAGGCCAGTTCGAGTGCTAAATATAAAGAACCAAGTAAATTTCCTGTTGTTAAAAGAGATTTAGCCTTATTACTTGATAAAAATGTTGATTTTAAAAGCCTTCGTAGTTTAGCATTTAAAACAGAGAAAAAATTATTGACTAAAGTTAATCTATTTGATGTTTTTGAGGATGCAAAATTAGGCGAAAATAAAAAGTCTTATGCCCTTAGTTTTCATCTTCAAGATAAAGATAAAACACTTAACGACAAGCAGATTGACAAAGTAATGAACAAGCTAATTCAGGCATATACAAGAGAGTTTAGTGCTCAATTGAGATAAACTATGTTACGTAATGTTTTTATTATTAGCCTTTTAATATATACTGCATCTTGTCGTGTTACGCCACAAGATGCAGCTTCGTATAATAATCGAATTATTGCATTAGATTCTGTAGTTACCAGCGATTTGGATAATCTTATTTCTGCTGTAGATAGCTTAGAAACAGATGATTATAATGCTCTATATTTAGAATTCACAGAGAAGCTGCAAACGTCTGTGAATAAGCTTGATAGCATATCCTCTTTTTATGGTGATAATGAATTGTATCTAGCAGCAAAATATCTTTTTCTCAATTATTATAATATTTCCGAAAATGAACTAAAACATTTACGAGAAATTGTGGAAATGCCAGATTCTGCCTATAATTCTGATGCAGATAGCGCATGGCAGTACCTTAGCTATCAACTAAATAAACAGCTTCAAATTAATGTGGATTCTTTTCTCCAAGTACAAAAGGAGTTTATAGAACGATATGATTTATCCTTTGAAAAAGAGTAAATACATGGACTTTGGTAGATGTCATTTGCTTTATTAAAACTGAATTACATTAACTTTGCTGACAACAAAGAACTATCAAATAACAATCTAATAAATAATATGTTCTTATATTTGGCTTGGCATTTTTATAAAATTATTTCCTTTCTGAAATAAAAAAAGTATAAACAATAATTTAAAAAATTTAGTATTGGTAATCTAATTTTTTAAATTTCAGCCAATATTCAATATAAAAGCTGTAAGATTTTGTTTGCAAGCGTAATCTATTATCTCTAAAATTATTAATTCTATTATAATCATTTATATAATTTTTCAATAAATCTTTTCTAGCTTTCATCAAGCTAAATCTATTTAAATTAAAAAGTTCTATTGACCTTTCTGCACGTTTCCATTTTTCATTATGATTATTTGGTCGTATTTCACCTGTTTCAAAATTAATTAAAAACCATTTCTCAAATTGATATGGCTTACCAAATAATCTACCATCATCATCTGGTTTTAAAGGTATTATACGTTTATTATTGTCTATTATTTCAAACCCATCACCCTTTGTTAAATTACAACTTGGACAAGATGGAAATAAATTCCACCAATGGTTAGATAATTCTGGATAAGTATTTCTTGGATAAAAATGTTCTATATGTTCAGGTCTCCCATCTTGGAGTGAATGATCATAATGAGTTTCACAATATGCACATTTATCATTTGTCATTCGCAATAATTCGTGAAGCAAATGTTGAGAATTAAGTCTTATTCTACAGTTTCCTTCAGTTTGCAAAATTTGGTCGATAGGCGGTTGTCTTATTATTTTTCTCATAACTCAATCTTCTTTTCGGTTATGTATTCCAATTGAGCTTTTTCTGTCCCTACTAGAGCTTTGATTTCTTCACTTTGGTCTTCATGTAATAATTCTTTAAGTAATTCTTTAAATCGTTTTTCGTCTATATCTTTATGTTTATATACCCTTTCTGCTAAAGTATAAAATTCATCAAGCTTTTTTTCTGTTTTAAGTCCAAAAAACTTATTATTAAAATCAAAAAATTTATTCAATAAAGTTTCGATACTATCCCCCACTTTAATAATTTTTTCTTCAATTTTAATTTTTCCGTCCTTATCAGCACTCATTTTGAGAGCTGTTTGTCCTTCTGCAGATTGTAAAGCGACCACATTGTGTGTTGACAGAATAAATTGCACATTTGGAATCACCTCCCTTAATATACCAATAAACGATTTTTGCCACATAGGATGCAAATGTTTATCAAATTCATCTATTAAAATTGTGCCTTTTACATTAGTCAATATGTTTTCAAAGTTAGAATGTTCATAAGGTTTTAGAAACAATTTATTTCTAGATGCAAATATTTTTATAAAAATATCAGCAATTAGAGAAATATTGGTTCTGTATCCTTCACTAAGTTGATAGAGATTAAAAGTGTTTTTTGATTTATCAATAAATTTATATTCTTTTTCGTTTATAAGTCTAATTTCAAAAAAATCAGCATTTTGAATACTTAGGAATTTGTTTAAAGTTTTTAAAAACAATTCTTTTATAGCTATTAATTCCTTTATTTTATTTTCTGAAATTACCTTTGGTAATTCATCATCTTGAAGTTTATTCAAAATGTATAGAGGATTTATTAAGTTTTTATAATAATCAGAAAAAAGAGCCTCAATATTATTTGTCTTATAATCTCCATTAATTAAATAATCAATAAATAAATTTGAGGTGTTTATTGCTTCCTTACGGTCAGGAAATAAATTTTCGCCATAAGCAAAAACTAAAAAGGTTTGCGGTAAATTTTTGTCGGCTGATAAATGGTTACTATAAATATTTTGTTCTCTTGATGTAATATTTATGTTTTTTCTCTTCTCTCTTAGAATTTTAGCAATTTCTTTTTTATCTTCAGCATCGAATTTCCAATTCAAAGTAATTTTTGAAAAATGATAAGCTTTAGGCTTTGAATATATTAACTTTTGATTAATATATTCATGGTAATTTCTGTTTCTACTTATTTGGTCTGTTCTTTCACCTTCAAGTCCGAAAGCTATTGCTTGTAAAAAAGATGTTTTTCCAGTTGAATTTTTACCAATTAAAATATTTATTTTTGATAATTGAGTAGTGTGCTTGTTTTCAAATAATTTGAAATTATCAATTTCCACATGTTCAATATATTTATTTTTACTAAACATTTCGCTTAGCTCTATTTGTTTATTTTTATTCTGATTGTCTAATGATCTTATTAAATTTTTACCACCAATGTAATCCAAAAGGTTAGCTACTTGATATTTTTTATCATATAATTCTGTATAGTCTGTATTATTATTTAAATATTCTTGTTTTAAAATATTGTAATCAATACTTTCATTTTCGTAATAATCTTGTTTAAAAAAGAAAAATAATTCTAAATTTCCATGTTTATCAGTCTCAAAGCAATCTAATTCATTATTTAGCTCAGTGAAAAATTTTGTATATATTTTTAATATTTCCAATTTATCTTGTTTGTTTTCATTTAAAACATAAACTGAAATTGAATTTATTATGTTTACATCTTTAAGTATTAAAATTGAATTATTATCTCCAGCGTTCCCCCACTTATGTTTTTCAAAAGAATATTTTTGAATTAAATCAGAACCTATTTCTAATGCATCATCTGACAATTTATTATTTCTAGAAATTTCATTTTGTGTTTCTTTGTATTCTTTTTTTATTTTTTGTTTTCCAAATTCATAGATTTTTAAATCTAAATCAACATTATTGTCTTTTAATTTAAAATGAAAATTCTGTTTATAAAATTTATTGGCAAGTAAACTTATTTGCTTAAATTCTTGATAAAAGATATTCTTGGGAATTTCTTTTATATTCGTTCCTGTAAAACATAAAATTTCAAGTTTAGATATTTTTTTTAGTCCAACTTCAATATACTCAAGTGTATCATCAATATCTACATCTATAAATTCTACGACTTTAAGATTGGGGAATTTTGCTAAGGCAGCATAAATATCACCTTCGTATGAAGTATTTAAATATCCATCACCAATAAATAGGACTTTTTCAACACTTGTAAATTCATTAAAATATCCATGAAAATCATCCCATGGCTCAAGTTCTTGAAATTTTTCATCTAAATTTAAATCGAAAAAAAAATTTTCAGGATAAAGGCTAAGTGATAAAGGCTTTTGTTCTATAATCTTTTCAACTGCTTTTTCTATCAGTTCTTGCTTATTCATTTTATTTTTTTTGAAAAAAAAATTTATTAATTGATTAAATCGCATACATGTCTTAACATAACATGCATCAGCTAAATTGCTATAAATACAATATATAATTAATCATTTCATATAGCTAAGGTAGAAAAAATACGGTTATAAATTATCAATATTGTCTTTAAATATTTCAAATTTTCTCAATCACATTTACCAATAAATTAGTTACTTTTCCAACATTCTCATTAAAAACCTTAATTACTTCTTCCCAACTTACAGGAATTTCACCTTCTCGCCACGAATCATAATCGGTACTCATAGCAACAGAAACATACGGAATTTTCATTTCATTAGCCAAAATACACTCAGGTGCAATAGACATATTAATTACATCAGCTCCCCATGCTCTAAACATTTGTGATTCTGCTCTAGTCGAAAACCGAGGGCCTTCAATAGTTACAACTGTTCCCATAGTATGATGATTGTATTTTAATAATTGACATTCTTCAATCAAACTTTGTCTTAACGAAGCATCAAAGGGATCTGCCATAGGTGTATGTTGCATTTTACCAGATTCAAAAGTATCAAAAAAACTTAATTCCCTTTTTCGTGTAAAATCAATAAATTGATCAAGAATTACCAAATCGCCACGCTCAATATTCTCTCTTAATGAGCCTACAGCAGTTGTTGTAATTATGCAATCAACTCCAATATTCTTTAAAGCCCAAATATTGGCTCTATTATTTACTTGCGTTGGTGGAATTGTATGCTCTAATCCATGGCGAGCAATAATAAAAAGGTCCTTATCAGCAATCAAACCGTGCTTAATTTTAGTACTTGGCTTTCCATAGGGTGTTTTAATTTCAATTAATTTTGGATTTTTCAAAATACTTGGATTATC
>DAOVUO010000407.1 GCA_030632545.1 Bacteroidales bacterium | reverse complement strand
TTTTACAAATTTATTATTGCTATTAATCATTTTAATAATGAGCTAACTATTGTCGAAAATCAGTTAAATGGACAATCGGAAATTGAAAGTATTATTTCCATATTAAACAATAAAAATTCCCCAAAATTTCAGTTCCAAACTCTTGGTAATGAAGAATCAAACTATACCGACGAGGAGTTTTTAGAACTAGTTGAAAAAGCGAAAAATCATTGTCATCAAGGTGATGTAATCCAAATGGTGCTTTCGCGCCAGTTTAAACAAGCTTTTAAAGGCGATGAGATTAATCTTTATCGTGCTTTACGCTCAATTAATCCATCGCCCTATTTATTTTACTTTGACTATGGTTCGTACAAAATTTTTGGTTCATCGCCTGAAACTCAGCTAATAATTAAGAACAACAAAAGCTATATAAACCCAATTGCTGGCACATATCGTAGAACTGGTGATGATAAAACTGACCGTCAATTGGCTGAAAAACTAAGTAAAGATCCAAAAGAAATTGCTGAGCATTTGATGCTTGTAGATTTGGCCAGAAATGATTTAAGTAGAAATGCACGTAATATTGAAGTGGAAAAAATGACAGAAGTGCAATTTTATTCGCATGTAATTCATTTAGTTTCACAAGTTAAAGGGGATATTTCTGAGGATACAAATATATTTCAGGTGTTTGCTGATACTTTTCCAGCAGGAACTTTAAGTGGTGCACCAAAATTTATGGCTATGCAACTTATTGATAAATATGAAAATCAAGCACGAGGATATTATGGAGGAGCAATTGGTCTGATTGGTTTTAATCGGTCTATAAATCATGCTATTATGATACGAACTTTTTTGAGTAAGAATAATAAATTGTTTTCTCAGGCTGGTGCAGGAATCGTTTCGGAATCTGTACCCGAGAATGAATTAAAAGAGGTAAATAATAAACTTGCAGCATTAAAAAAAGCTATTGAATTGGCAGAGAAGCTTTAAATAATTGTAAATTGTAAATTATTAATGTTTGATAAAGGCATTTTATAATTAATCATTAACATTTAACCATTAATAAAAAAACAACGTGAAAATATTAGTTTTCGATAATTACGACTCATTTACTTATAATTTAGTTCATTATATTGAAAAAATAACTGGCGAACGTCCTGATGTTTACCGAAATGATGAAATTACGCTTAAAAAAATTGGAGAATATGATAAAATTCTACTTTCACCTGGACCTGGTCTGCCAAAGGATGCAGGAATTTTAATTCCTCTAATTCAAAAATATGCTGATAAAAAGAGCATATTAGGTGTTTGTTTGGGACATCAGGCAATTGCAGAAGCTTTTGGCGGAGAACTAAGTCACATGGGAGTAGTTTTACATGGAGTAGCTACTCGGACAATTGTTTTAAACAAAAATGCTGGAATTTACGAAAATATTCCAATGGAATTTGCAGCTGCTCGTTATCACTCTTGGCAAGTTTCAAGAAAAAATTTACCAGATGATTTTCAAATTACTTCTATTGATGAGCAAGATAGAATTATGTCGTTTAAGCACAAGAAACTTAAATTAATAGGTGTACAATTTCATCCCGAATCTGTATTAACTGAATATGGCGAAAAAATGATTGAAAACTGGGTGAATAATGGTTAATTATCAGTTTTTAGTTGTTTGTTATGAGTTTACAGAATAATTACTAAAATCTAATTACTTTTTAAAATGAAGGAGAATGTTGTAAAAGTTAAGAGTTTTGATTTTGCGATTCGTATTGTGAAATTGTATAAATATTTAACGGATGATAAAAAAGAATTTATTCTTTCTAAACAACTTTTGCGTTCTGGAACATCTATTGGTGTACTTGTAATAGAGGCTGAACATGCAGAGAGTAAGGCTGATTTTATTCATAAAAATGCACTTGCACAAAAAGAAGCCAATGAAACTATTTATTGGATCGAATTGCTTTATAAGACTGAGTATTTTGATGAAGAATCATTTGAAAGCATTAATGCAGACGCAGTTGAATTAATAAAATTACTAACGAATATAATTAAAACGAGTAAATCGTCCTTAAAATCAGACCATTAATAACAATAGTTCGTTAAGATTTACTAAATTTACTGTTTCAAAACTGTATTCCGCTAGTTATAAACAACATAGTAAATAAAATGGAATTTAGTAAATCTATGGATTTCAGTAGTTTTTAAAAATTTAACGAAGTATTATAACCATTGTAATAATTAACAATTAACCATTAAACGAAGTGAAATCTATATTAAATACATTATTCGAACATCAAACATTAAGCTATGATCAGGCAAAAAATGTGCTTGCAAATATGGCAAAAGGCGATTATAATGAATCTGAAATGGCAGCATTTCTAACTGTTTTCATAATGCGTGGCATTACAACTCAGGAGCTTAAAGGTTTCAGAGATGCATTGCTTGAATTATGCATAAAAATTGATTTATCAGAATTTAATACAATTGATTTGTGTGGAACTGGTGGCGATGGAAAAAACACCTTTAATATTTCTACATTAAGTTCATTTGTAGTGGCTGGTGCTGGATATAAAGTGACTAAGCACGGTAATTATGGCGTTTCGTCTGTATCAGGTTCGTCGAATATGCTTGAATATTTTGGATATAATTTTACCAATAAGCATGATATTATTAAAAAGCAAATAGATGAAGTTGGAATTAGCTTTTTACATGCGCCTTTGTTTCATCCTGCCATGAAAAACGTTGGTCCAGTAAGGCGAAATTTGAAGGTGAAAACTTTTTTTAATATGTTAGGACCTATGGTAAATCCATCTTTCCCGCAAAATCAGATTGTTGGAGTTTTTAGTCTGGAAGTTGCTCGCCAATACAGCTATTTATATCAGGATTTGGATAAGAATTTTATGATTATTCATGCGCTTGATGGCTATGACGAAGTTTCGCTAACTGGAAATACCAAAATTATAAGCAACACAGGCGAGAAAATTTATAGTCCAAATGATTTGGGCTTTAAAAAAGTGCAAGCAACTCAAATTGAAGGTGGAAACTCAATTGAAGAAGCTGCTCAGATTTTTATGAATGTATTGGAAAATAAGGCGAATGAAGAGTCGGGAAATGTAGTTTTAGCAAATTCGGCACTTGCAATTCAATGCATTGATTCAAGTTTGAGCTACGAAAATGCTTTAGAAAAAGCGCAAAATTCTCTCAAAGACGGAAATGCACTCAATACTTTCAGAAAACTAATAAATCTATCAAAATGAATATTTTAGATAAAATAATTTTAGATAAGAAAATAGCGCAAAAAAAGTATGCTCCCAATAGTAAAACAGAATTTATGCAGTCTGATTTATTTAAGCGAAAAACAAACCGATTATCTGAAAAAATTAAGCAAAGTGTTTTTCCTGCATTTAT
>DAOVUO010000114.1 GCA_030632545.1 Bacteroidales bacterium | reverse complement strand
TAAAATTATTAAAACGAATTCGTTTTTCCTTCCAAATAGAAAATAAATCAGGATTAACAACATCCTTTTTTAAAGAATTGTTTTTTTTATTATAGGAAATACAATCACCAGGCGACATTACTATATCTTTTTGCTCGCCTTTAAAATTGAATAGTCTAACTTTTCCTTCTTTTAAAACTATTGTAGATTCTTGATTATTACTACAGACATTAAATTGTGTACCCAAAACTTGAATTTCAAAAGAATTAGTTTTTACAATAAACTCTTCACATTCTTTACTTTTTATGTCGAAAAAAGCCTCACCTTTTAATTTTACATTTCGATTAAAACGCCATAAATATGATGTGGCATAGCTAATACTGGCATTTTTGTTTAAATAAACTAGCGAAGAGTCGGGCAAGATGATTTTTTTAATGCCATTATCTGCCTGAAAAGTTATTGATTGATTATAATCCCAATATAAAGCTGAACTAATAAAAATAAAACTAATAAAAATAGCTGCAATACGCCAGAATAACATATTTTGCTTTTCTTTTTGTTTGATTTTTTGTTTTAAGCTTGCGAGACCTTTTTCTATATCAAAAGCATTTTTAAATTCGCCACTTTTTTCCCATGTTTCAGCTAAAGCATTAAAATCTATTAGAGCATCTGAGTTTTGCTCTAATATCAGTTTTAGGCGAATTTCCTCTTCTTCAGTTGTTTCTGATGAAAAGTGTCTCACAAATAATTGAAATAAATCTTCTTGCATTTATGCTAAAACGTTTAATGTCTTTTTGTATAACTGTTCTTACTTTATGATGTAAAAGTATATTTTATTCCCCTATTGAATAAATTATTTTTTTATAAATATTTGACTATACTTATACTTATGATTTGAAATAGTTAGTATATAGCTACCTTGGTTTATGTCACTAATATTTATACTAGCACTGTTTATCCCATATAAACTTAATTCTTTTTGTTTTTTTCCAAGGATATCAATTATTTTTATGTCAATTTTACCATCAATATTTATATTTTCTATATTTAGAATATCATTTGCAGGATTTGGATATACATTTATTGTTTTTGAAAAGCTTGATCTAACTATAGCATTGCTGGTATTATCTTTAACAACCATATTTGACCATGCTTCTATCGTTGGAAATTTATTGTATTTTATTTTTATTCTAAATGCATAACTTGTTTCGCCATCGTTTTCGGCAGTATAACTTGTATCTGTATCTATATTTGCTAGTGTAGCCCAGTTGGCTCTTCCTTTTTTTATTTGTAATTCATAACCCGAAAATTCAATATTTTTTGGTGTTTTCCAGTTGATAGCAAAAATTTCACCTTGGTATTCTATTTCAAGGTCGGGTGTTGGCACAATATTAAAAACCCCACCACTAACTGATGAGTAACCACCAGCATTAAAACTATTTTGTATTTGATACCACCCGTTTGTAGTTCCCCACCAACCCATATTGAGGTGGTAATATTTTGTATTTGACTCATCCGTTTTCCACCCATCACATACAATTGAATGTCCGTATCCATTACCATAAACTGCTAAAGGAACTACACTGTTTTTTATAATCATAGAATCAATATCAATGAAAAACTGGTCAGATGTATTTGATTTATATTCGCCGTAATGCTTAAAGTATTTAATTAGAGCATTTGGTATTTTATTTACATTTGAAGTGGAACCTGTCCTTTCAAATTCCATATCAATTGCAACTGCCGACTGATAGGCTAATATTCCAAGTGCTGCTCGTTGTTCCGAACTTGTTTCCTGATAGTTGTATTTATTCAAAATATTATTCCAGTTGTAGTATGTTTCTTCAAAATTTGCACTATAAGTTCCTTGCGAAGAACCAGTGTAATCTGTGTAGCTATGTTCGCCAGTGCCATGAATTGGCCATTTTGAATGATGTAAGGCAGTTGCTAAGCTTATTGCAACACAACCAACTGCATAATTATATGGTGTGTATAAATTACTTACATTAATAATATTTCCTGATGAATTACGACAATTTGTTTGTCCAAAAAGTGATTCTAGTAAAGGCCCATGGGTTTCGCTAGTAGTATTTTTATATTCTTTTGTAGTATAATTAGCTTTTTTTGTATTTCCAAACATTAATTTCAGAAATTTTTCTTGTTCAATTAATTGCTCTTGGCTTAATCCATGTTGGAACGAATAGCCTAAAATTGGATTTAGCTTATTTTGCTTGCTATAAACAATAAAGAAATCAGAATTATAGAAAATTGCAAATAAAGTGTCGTTGCCAGACACTACAGCTTTACGATTAATTTTCTTATTGTTTTGTTTATAAAAAGAATTTGCAGAAATGAAGTTTTTTATTGATTGTGTTTCATTTATAAAATTATTGTTTTGCGAATAGTTATTATTTACAAAAAAAAGAGTAAGGATTATTAGTAAATGTTTTTTCATCTGAATAAAAAAGTGGCATGGGTATAATTTGCCCATGCCACTTTAAAGTTTAATTTATTTTGTAATCAGTAATTTTGTTGTTCTTATCGTATTACCATCATAAGCTACTACTGAATAAATTCCATTAGGTAAATTTTCTACATGTAGTGTCGTATTGTTTGCACTATGGAAGTCTTTTTTATAAACAGTTTTTCCGGTTAGGTCAATTATTTTTATATGTACATTTTCCGAAAAACCTGATAAATCACAGTAAACATTATAGCTTGTAGGGTTAGGATAAACCGAAAACTGAACTTTGTTTTCTTCTATTGTAATTTGTTGTTTTTCATTTTCCTGACTTTTAGCAAGTGATTCAAACATCCATGATGCATCATTAGGTGAGTTTCGAAGCATAACTGCATCGAAATTTTCTGAAGCATCTGTTAAAATACTTCCAGAACCTTCGTCCATTTTAAGCAAAAGTCTTATATCTGTGGTTACATCAAATAAATCAAATCTTTCAGGAGCAAAATTGCTTGTATATTTCTGACTTTCAGAAATACAAATTCCATCAATTTTTCCATCTATAAATCTTTCATATCTGCGCCAGTATCTAGCACCAACATTAAGAGCATAGCTAGTACTTGTTAGATTAAAGTCTAAATCTGTAGAAGATTCAACTTCTGTTCCATTAACAAACATTGTAGTTGAGTTATTTCCGTGAGATACAGCTATATGTATCCAATCACCATAATACAAATACTGGTCTGAAACATCAGAACGAACAGAGGCTATTATGCTTCCTGTACTACTTCTGGCAACAAAACGCACTCCGTAATCGCCATTAGTAACATCAACTAAATATAGTGAGAAAGCAGTTCTTCTGTCTATAATAACAGGATATGTTCCGTTGGAATGATTGTCTATATTAACCCAAGTTTCTATTGTCCATGTATTTGATACGTCTAGGCTATTACTAGAGTTGTCATAAGTAAAAAAAGAATCATCACCATCAAAATCAAGAATAGTTATATCGCCTTCATTTTTAACTGCAACAGTAATATCTTCTGAATATGAATCGTAATAATATGTACCATTAATTTTTGCTCTTACTCTGTATTGATATCCACCTGCATCTACTACAGACATATTATAGCTAGTTGATGTTATTGCACTAGAAACAATAGTCCATGCACCACCATTATAACTTTGTTCAAGTTCAAATGATTCCCAATTTAGTTTTGCACTAACAGTCCAATTAAGTGTAAAACTAGTTGACTTGTCAGAAAGTGTTGTTTCTGTAAACATTGGGTTAGGATGAATGTCGAAAACACCACCAGTAACTTGGTTATAACCACAACCATACCAGTCTTCTTGTATTAAGTACCAAGAATTACAAGCTCCCCACCATCCCATGTTAAGGTGATAGTATTTGTGATTTGGGTCATCATATTGATATCCATCACAAACAATAGCGTGGCCTACTCCGTTGTATGCTTCTATGCCTAAATGTACAGGTAAACCGTCTTCAATATTTTCATTTAATCTTGGCCAAAAATCACTCCATCTATCATCCTCATAATGTCCGTGCATCCTAAAGTAATTTACTAATGCATCTGGAGCTCTACTAATATGAGAAGTTGAGCCATAATCTTCGTAATTCATATCTAAAGCAGTGCCACACTGATATACAAGTAGTCCCATTGCTTGCTGTTGAATTGTTGTAGATGCTTTATATTGATATTCATCAAGCATATTATCCCAATCGTATGTAGTAGTTGCAAAATTGGCATAATTTGTACTTTCCGAATTTCCTATATTATCATAGTTTGTATGGCTACCAGTACCACGTATAGGCCATTCATAATAATTTAATATTTGACTAAATGATGTTGCAACACATCCAGGAGAATAATGACTAGGTGTGTAGTGGTTACCTACATATACCATTACGCTATCTTGGTTATAGCAGTTTACTCCACCCCAAATATCAGGAAGAAGTGGTCCGTATTGTACTGTTGTTTTTTGGGTTACAGTAGTCCCAGAAACAAATTTATTCCAAGTTTCAATGTTTTTATCAATTTTTTCTTTGCTTTTTGCTTCGTTTTCGGCAATACATTCTAATTGATGTTGCATGTCGTTAATAAGAAAGCTTAAAAAGATGTTGTCTGGTGAGGCTTCAAAATCGAAGTTGTCGGTTTCCGAAAAAGCTATAATTGGATATTGCTTTTTAGATGAAGAGAGGACTATAAATCCATACGGTTTTAATTCAATAACATGAGCGTAAAGATTATTTTCATGTTTAATGTCTTTAATGGACTTAATCTGTAATTGTTGCGATGATTTTTTAAGATTTTTTTTTAAAAATGTCTCCGCAGTAGCAGTTAATTCTTGTTGTTCAATCTGAGCATAGCTTAAGGTACTTGCTGATAATAGCATAAAAAGTACAAAAAACCTAGTGATAAAAATCTTTTTCATAGTTGATTGTTTAAGTTATTAAAAATGTCAAAGAAACGCTCTGTTTGAGTTTAAACTATTTGTAGCATAAAGCCATATATGCTATTTTTTTAAAATTTTAAATTAATGATATTAAACTAAACAGTTAAATTTCCATGTTTGAAAAAAAGTTTGGTAGTTTTAATTAAAAAAAAAGCCTGCACTTTAATGCAGGCTTCATATAGATAGTATTATTTAATTATAACCAGTCGTTGGTTGTAATTAGTTGAATTAGAACTTATATTGATATTATAAATACCATTAGATATATTTGAAACATCTAAGGTTTTTGTTTGAATACCAATTGTTGAGAACATTGATTTATCATACATTTTTTTACCTGATAAATCAGTAATTTGAATTCTAACATTTTCAACTTTATCAAATGTATAACTTAGCGAAATTTGATTATTAGCTGGATTAGGATAGATATTTACATCAAAAGTATTAGCTTCCTTTGTAAAAATACCTGTTTCGTTACTTTTAGCTTCAAAATAATCAATTACTTCAGAGATGTGAGTATTAATATTTTCCTGAGTATCTATTTCCGAAGGGTCAAACCCATTTGTAATGAATTGAGCATCGCCATTTTTATTATAAATCATTGCATAATAAAGAGCAAAATCATAAGTTTCAGGCCCCATGTAGTATAATGGTATTGCATTCTCTGTTGCTTCTAATGCATCAGCATAATGAAGTTCGTTGTAAATCCATGTTATTGGATTTAAAGTGGTTATCTCGTTTGTTTCGGTAATATCTATTTGCTCAAGGCCGTCAAAAGTTCCAGAAGTTTCGTCTACATGTGACTGAGCTACATAAGATTTAACACCTAAATAATCATAAACAAAATCACCTGCTTCAAAACCTTGAATAATAGAATCGCCAATAGAATTTACGTCAGAAAACCCAGACCAAATGTCGTAAAATACATCACGACCTTGTAACCAAACAACACCACCGTTATCAGCATATTGTTTTAATTCACTATTACATGTAATATTAGCAGAATCAGAAACATCCCAGAAATGTAAATTCATACCATCACGAGATGTATACCAAATAACAAAATCAAAATTTGATAAATAGTCATTGCCTGGAGCTGTGCCTTCTACAGCTGCATCGAATATTTTGTAGATATAATTTGCTGCTGTTAAGGCTGTATCAATGTTCAAGTGTTTTGTGTAATCTCTTGCATCATCGTTTACTAATAATACTTTGTAGCCTTCGCCCAAAGTTTGGTTGCTTACAGTAATTGTTGTTGTGCCCGAAACTCCACTTCCATCTTTTGTGCTAACTTTAACTGTAATAGTACCATTTCCAGAATCAAGTCCGCTGGCTGTAAGTAAACCAGTTTGGCTTATTGTAGAAAAAACAGAACCATCTTCAATGCTCCAACTTACGGTTTTAAGGGTTGCATCATCAGGTAAAATAGTAACATCTAATTGCAGTGTACCGCTGTTTTCGGTAATTTCTGTTCCGCCGGTAATTTCAACAGAAGTAACATCTGAAACAATAATAGTAGAATATTCATTAAAATGATCTAATATTTCGGTTACTATTCCATTACGCACGTTTGCATCATCATCAGAAAAAGCATCCCATCTAATAAAATCAGAGAGAATTTTAGCATCAGCTATCTCATTATATACCATAACAGCTGTATCTACGTGTGTACTACTTGTATATATAGCTTTTGCTGTACTTGTAGGAACTGCATGATCAACATAACTTATACTTTCCCATTGCCATGATATATTATCGGCTGTACATATACCATTATCAGCTTTAACAAGCATTGAAGCCAAATTAGCCTGTATAGCATAGCTTTCAATACCAAGGTAGTTGTAAATAAAATCTCCATCGGCAAAAGTTTGAGGTGCAGATCCGCTGGCATCAGCTAGTACATTCAGTCCACTTATCCATAGCATTCCACCATTATCAAGAAAAGACAACATATCAGCATTGGCAGTTACTGCGTCAGCATTAGATTTATCCCAAAAGCGAGATGCAGGATAGTTTTTCCCAGTATTCCAGATAACTAACTCATAAGGCTCTAATTGAGCAGCACTTGGTGCACCATCAGTTACCGCATCATAATAACTACAATAAATATATCCTGCTGCAGTAATTGCTGATTGAACAGCTTCAGTAGTTGTTGTAGCATCCTCGTCATCATGTACCAATAAAATTTGCAAATCTTTCTGTGCTGAAGTAAATCCAACAAAAAGTAAACTTAAAAAAAGTGTAGTAAAAATTCTTTTCATAATTTTTTATTTTGATTATTATAAGCTTATGATGTAAAAGAATTTCATTTACCCCTAATGGAAAGTCACTTTTTTTGTTTTTTTTGAAAAAAATTATATAATTCTACTTCACGAAATCACAAATCACTGTTAATCAGTTCATTTATTTGTTTTATGATGTGAGTAAAAATCAAAAGAAAAATGAGTTTTTGTTAATCCATAAATCCGCAAACATAGTGACAAGAGCATCTCATTCAGCATATCAGTCCTGACGAGGGTTCACTTAATTAAGTGAACCCTCGTCAGG
>DAOVUO010000277.1 GCA_030632545.1 Bacteroidales bacterium | reverse complement strand
GTATTGTAGAAACAATCCTAGATTGATTTCGCCCAGCAACAATAGCTTTTGCAACACGACTTGCAGCTTTTACCTCACCATAAAATTTCAAAACATGAGTTAAATCCGCTTCAGAATATTCATTCACAACAAATTCTGCCGTTTTCTCTTGATTTTGATTCATTCTCATATCTAAAGGTGCATCAAAACGAAAAGCAAATCCTCGTGATTCCTCATCAATATGATGAGACGAAATACCTAAATCTGCCAAGATTCCATCTACCTTATTTATATTATAATAGCGTAAAAAATTACTTAAATAACTATAATTATGATTTGCAAAATAAAATCGCTCATCTGTCCAATCTGGAATTGCATCATTATCTCTATCAAATGCTACAAGTGCTCCTTCTTTATCAAGAGATTCCATAATCTTGCGAGAATGCCCACCACCACCAAAAGTAACATCCACATAAGCACCATTTGGATTGATATTCAATCCCTCGATGCTTTCATTAAGCAATACTGGTATATGATAAGCTGTTTTCATATATTATTGTAAAAAGTCTAAATTATCCTTACCCAATATGTTTTGTGCTAATTCTGCAAAATCGTCGTCTTGCTCCTCGTTATTTTTATCAAACTCTTCTTTTGTCCAGATTTCCAGTTTAGTATCTAATCCTATAATAACAAGCTCTTTATCAGCCACAACATCATCCAACAATCTCTTTGGCAGCAACATACGATTATTAGCATCAAGTTCTAATTCTGCAGCTCCTCTAAAAAAACTTCTTAAAAATCTATTATGGTCTTTATTATAAGAATTTAACTTTTTTCTAATAAACTCTACTTGATGTTCCCATTCATTATAAGGATAAAGAACTAAACAGGATTCAAAAATGTCTTTTCTGATTACAAATTTATCATTAGCTATAGCTGGCAACTGCTTTTTGAAAGCAGCAGGAAATAGAATTCTTCCTTTAGAATCTAATTTACAAGATATTTCGCCAATAAAACTCGCCATAACAAAACTAAATATTGAATGATGTAAAATTAGAAAAAAATTTCCCACTTTACCCCACTTTAATACACTTTTCTACACCATTGTTGATAAATACTTTTACTCAATTGTGTTACAGCAAGTTATACATAGTTAAAAAATTGATAAAAATATGCCCCTGTATCAGAATAATTTAACTAAACAAACTACAAATGAGAGACGTAGTATCTATACTCATTGTTAATAACTTTAAATTAAGCACAATAAACCACCACATTCCACCAAGCAAAAAGAGTATGAGATTCAATAAAAACAATTAATCTATTGATTTAAAAGATGATTTAAAGCTGTTGATAAAGTCTATTTTGCTAAAAAATTTATCAGATTTATTAAGGTAGCATAGAAACATTAACTCAAAAAAACATCATTTTTCATCAAAAAAAATCCATTTCCATGTTTTTTTTTGTAAAAACCAAAAAAACTCAAATTGAAATGCTACATTTGTAATCAAATTTACAATACGTTCAAACTTGCTAGAGAATTATTAAAATAATAATAAATAATGTTTCTAGCGGGATAATAATAAGTTATGTTTCCACTTAGTATAAAATCAAAAGTTAAAGTTTTCTCAAAAAATTATTTATTTTTTGAAGAAAAACTATCAACTGAAATTTATAATGAATTTGCAACAGAGAATAGTTTAGATATACAGAACAACGATTCTGAACAAATAATTGTAGGGGCATTTGGGCGTTTTACTTGGAAAGGTTTTCACTTACTTAATGGTGTATCAAAAACAAAAATTCAATTTGAAAAACAAGATTTTGGTTTATATGTAAAATTTCAGTTGTTATTTAACGAAGCATTATATATTGCCCTATTATTCAGTATTATTCCTATTTTCACATCGCCAGAGCTCAAATTAATTCTAAAAACAGAACAATATTCCATTCAAATTCTACTTTTTTTGATTATTTGGATAGTTTTATACCTAGGAAATATACTAATTAGCTTAATGCGATTCCATAGTTTTCTTAAAAAGAAGATAAAAATAATATCAGATGAGGAAAGAAACTTCATTCTTGAACAACAAATTCAACGAATGAAAGAGATGAAAGAACAACTTGAAAAAAACACATAAAAAAAGGATTAAAGAACAATGGAGAAATTGTTTATATATAACACAAGCTCGCGAAAGAAAGAAGAATTCAGACCTATAGTTGAAGATCACGTAGGTTTATATGTTTGTGGCCCTACTGTATATGGAGATGCACATGTAGGACACGCACGGCCAGCAATTACATTTGATTTACTTTTTAGATTTTTAACATATATTGGTTATAAAGTACGCTATGTAAGGAATATAACAGATGTTGGACATTTAGAAAACGATGCAGACGAGGGAGAAGACAAGATAGCCAAAAAAGCACGCATCGAAGAACTAGAACCTATGGAAGTAGTTCAATATTACACAAATAGGTATAGAAAAAACATGCGTCAACTTAATGTATTACCACCTAGTATTGAGCCTCACGCAAGTGGACATATCATTGAGCAACAAGCAATGGTGAGTAAAATTTTAGAAAATGGCTATGCATACCAAGTTAATGGCTCTGTTTATTTTGATGTAGAAAAATACAATCAAAAACACAATTACGGAAAACTTTCAGGTCGCATTCTTGAGGACTTATACAATAACACACGAGGACTTGATGGACAATCTGAAAAAAAGAATGCCTTTGATTTTGCACTTTGGAAAAAAGCCTCACCACAACATATAATGCGATGGCCTTCAGAGTGGAGTGACGGCTTTCCGGGCTGGCACTTAGAATGTAGCGTAATGAGTACTAAGTATTTAGGCGAAATATTTGACATACATGGTGGTGGTTTAGACTTAATGTTTCCTCACCACGAATGCGAAATAGCTCAATCAGTTGCTGCAAATGGTAAAGAATCAGTAAATTACTGGATGCATAATAACCTAATTACCATTGATGGGCAAAAAATGGGCAAATCATTAGGGAACTTTATCACATTAGATGAATTGCATAGCGGTGCTCATCAAGCACTTGAAAAAGCATATAATCCAATGGCTGTTCGCCTTTTTATTCTACAAGCACATTACAGAAATCCTTTAGATTTTTCAAACGAAGCACTTCAAGCAGCAGAAAAAGGACTTGAACGCCTTTTCAATGCAATAAAAACCTTACATAAAATTACTGAATCAGAATCAACAACGGGTTTTGAAATAAAAGAATGGCGCACTAAATGTTTTAATGCCATGAGCGATGACTTAAACACACCGATTCTTATTGCTCATATATTTGATGCCGTAAAATTTATAAATTCTATAGCTGGAGGAAGTGCTACTATATCCTACGAGGATTTAATACTTCTAAGAAAGCTAATGAATGATTTAGTTTTCACGATATTAGGTCTTGAAATAGTAACAGAAAACAATAAATCTGATGACAAATTAGACGATGTTGTTCATTTACTTTTATCTTTAAGACATGAAGCAAAAGAAAATAAAGATTGGGCTTTAGCTGATAAAATTAGAGATGAGCTCCAAAACAAAGGTTTTGTTATAAAATACACAAAAGATGGTTTTGAGTGGTCGCTAAAATAATCTAATTAGGTGGTGGAGTGTATAGTATCATGGGTCAAAACCTAATGGTGATGGCTATATTGCACAAAGAATATTATCGACAAAAAAATAGATGCGGTAAAAGCAGTCTAATGTTTAATATTATGCATCACTAATTATTTTCCAGATTTAGAAACCTTAAAATTAGAATTCAATACTTTTTACTAATTTAATAAAACGATAAAATGAAACCTACTTTATTGATATTGGCAGCCGGAATGGGAAGTCGTTACGGTGGACTTAAACAATTAGATGGAATTGGTCCTTCGGGTGAAACCATTATGGACTATTCAATATACGATGCTAAACGTGCTGGTTTTGGTAAAGTTGTATTTGTTATCAGAAAATCGCTTGAACAAGATTTTAAAGAACAAATATTTTCTAAATATGAAAATTTTATTGAAATTGATTACGTTTTTCAGGAACTTGACAATTTACCCACAGGCTGTTCTGTTCCAGAAAATAGAGAAAAGCCCTGGGGAACAGCTCATGCTGTTTTAGTTGCAGAACCAAAAATTAACGAGGCATTTGCTGTAATTAATGCCGATGATTTTTATGGTGCCGATTCGTTTAAAGTAATGGCCTCTTATCTGCAAGCACTTGAAACCGAAAATGAATACACTTTACTTGCATACAAATTACAAAACACCCTTTCGGAACATGGAACAGTGTCTCGTGGAATTTGTGATTTAGATAAAAATAATTATTTAAAAAAAGTAGTAGAACACACTAAAATATACCCTAGAGATGGGAAAATATACAGTGAACTTTCAGAAGATAAAACTATTACTTTGTCAGAGAATGCAGCTACATCTATGAACCTAATGGGTTTTACACCAAGTGCATTCAAATATTTTAAATCTTATTTTAATGTGTTTTTTGAAGAAAATAAACAAAATCTAAAAGCCGAATTTTACTTACCATCACTACTCACCAATGTGATTAAAAATGGGGAAGCAAAAATAAAGGTTTTATCAAGCAACGAAAGATGGTTTGGAGTTACATATAAAGAAGACAGAGAATTTGTAGTCAAAAACATACAAGAAAAAGTTGATAAAGGTGAATACCCAAATAAATTGTTT
>DAOVUO010000295.1 GCA_030632545.1 Bacteroidales bacterium | reverse complement strand
TGCTAAAAGACAGGAAGAGATGGCGATAATTCCTGTGTAATTAATCGAACCATGATGAGCGTAATTAAGTGTGTCATAACTACGTGCTAAGCTGTCTTAGAATATAGATGAATTGCTACTCCAGAGTATAAATATTACTCTAACTCACTAAAAACTTCGTCCAGTTCCTGCTCAACATTTTTATTCTCTTCATCCAGTACTTTTTCTATAATTACATCGCTTGCAACTTCGTTAACTTGCCTTAATTGTAAGATAACAATTGTGGCTAATAACAAAACTGAAAAAACGCTTAAAAAAATTGGTACTTTTACATTCAGCGAGTTTCTTTTGGATATAATAATATTACTTAATGCTAAAATTAAAGCAATTGATGCAGGATAATAGGCAAAAATATATAGTGGTGTAACAATCATAATTAAAGCAATTGCAGCGAAACTTATTCCCAAACCCAATATAATTCCTCTAAGAATTCTAAACGATGATTTCATACTTTAGTTTTATTTATTTAATATATTTTATCTGTATTGAACCAACTGGTATTTCAGCTTTTATAAAAACTGGAATTTTATATTGGTCGGCAGTAAGCCAAAAAATATTATTGGGGTTATTTTTTATTATGCTTTGATTTTGTAATTGCATACGCATTTTATAACAATTACTTATCCCCATTCCATCTACTTTAATTTGTTCTGTTCCCATAAATGTAATTGTAACAAACTCGTACTTTTCATCAATCAGTAACTTTAACGTTTTTTTATCATTGGGTTTCAATGCCTTTAAGTTCATATTTCGTATTAGGTATAATGCTGACAGCATATCGTAAATATTTGATTGCAAATTTAAGTTTTTTGTTGTAGCCGCTTTTTTTTGTTTGCTTACTGTACTTACAATTTGTTTTGACTTATACTTAAATGCATATTTTAGATTCATAGAAAATTTACCCTCTAGGATAGACCTTTTGAACAATAATGGTTTTCCTGATTCTGTTTCTATCCATGTTTGATAAGTATCTCTAATTTTAAAAAAATCATCCCAGTTCACATAGGTTTGTGCGGTTCCAACCAAGCGTACTACTTCGGGTTTAGATGTTTTGTGTACTTCTAAACGTATTTCGACAATATCGCTCCACGCACCCGATGAATAATACGAACCAACGTAGCGCAATTTCTCACCCACCTGATATGACTTTTGGCTGGATGAAGTAAGTGGTAATAAGATTATAAATGCACTTAAAATTAATAAAAACCTCATAAGAAAATATTTTTTTGCAAACGTATAGCATTCTTACTGAATAGCAAAAAAACTTAAACTGATTTTTTTTGATGCCATTGTATTATTGTTCGGATTAGAGTAAAAACGTTACCGCAACAAAGGAATAAATCCTGAAATTAAAAACCGCTTTATTGAATTTGACCAAAGCTTTATTTATTGATATTGAAATTTTGATGTTTCTTTGAAGCGCCTCATTATCAGTCAATTTCAAGATGCATGTGAGTTTTTAAAAGATATTTTTATAGTATCGTAATTATAGGACAAATATGCCTTAAAGTTTTGTTTTTTATCGTTTATAGTGATTTATGCCTTAAGTTTTGATAAAGTGCCAAATTCTAAAAATCTATTTTTTTGTTCAAAATAAAAATCGTGGAATTGTATATTTTCCACAAAAGAATTTATCTTTGTAAGTCGAAAAAAATATGAAAATGGAAGATAAATCCAAAATAGCAAACGAAGAGGAACGCTCATTAAATTTTATTGAGCAGATTGTAGAAGAAGATATTGAGAATAAAAAGAACGAGGCAAAAATTCATACACGCTTCCCACCAGAACCAAATGGTTATTTGCATATTGGACATGCAAAATCTATTGTGTTGAATTTTGGTATTGCCCAAAAATACGGTGGCATTACAAATTTGCGTTTCGACGACACAAATCCTGTTACTGAGGATACTGAGTATGTTCAATCTATTCAAAATGATATAAAATGGCTGGGTTATGAGTGGGAAGGCGAAGCACTTTACACCAGCGATTATTTCGATAAATTATACGAATGGGCAGAAAAGCTTATAAATACAGGAAAAGCTTATGTTGACGACCAATCGGCAGAGGAAATTGCAAAGCAAAAAGGAACACCTACAAAGCCTGGTGTTGAAAGTCCGTTTAGAAATCGTACAATTGAAGAAAATTTGGATTTATTCCGCCGTATGAAAGCTGGGGAATTTAAAAATGGCGAAAAAGTATTGCGAGCTAAAATTGACATGAGTTCGCCAAATATGCACTTGCGTGACCCTTTTTTGTATAGAATTTTGCATGCGAAACATCACCGTACTGGCGATAAATGGTGTATTTACCCAATGTACGATTTTGCTCATGGTCAATCAGATTATATTGAGGGAATTACACATTCGCTTTGTACTTTAGAATTTGAAGTCCATCGTCCGCTTTACGACTGGATTTTAGATGGTTTATATACAGAAAACACAGTACGACCACGACAAATTGAATTTGCTCGCTTAAATTTGAGCTATACCGTTATGAGTAAGCGAAAATTGCTCGAATTAGTTAAAAATAACTATGTTACTGGTTGGGACGACCCTCGTATGCCTACAATTTCGGGTTTGCGTCGTAGAGGTTATACGGCTGAATCTGTTCGTAATTTTGCCGAAAAAGTTGGAATTGCTAAGCGAAATAATGTAATTGATGTTGGATTGCTTGAATTTCGTGTCCGCGAAGATTTGAATAAAAAAGCACAACGGATGATGGCCGTGCTTAATCCTTTAAAAGTAATTATTGATAATTATCCCGAAGGAAAAGAAGAATGGCTGGAAACTGATAATAATCCAGAAGATGAAAATGCAGGAAAACGAAAAATTCCATTTAGTCGTGAACTATATATCGAACAGGCTGATTTTATGGAAAATCCACCTCGAAAGTTTTTTAGACTTGGTATAGGAAGAGAAGTTCGTTTAAAAAGTGCATATATTATAAAATGCGAAAGTGTTGAGAAAAGTGCAGATGGAGAAATTACAGTTTTACATTGTACTTACGATGTGGATTCACGTAGCGGTAGTGGAACTGAGGCTAGTAAGCGTAAAGTAAAAGCCACTTTGCATTGGGTTTCGGCTGCACATGCAATTAATGCCGAAGTACGTTTGTACGATAGATTATTTAGCGATGAAGATCCTGACGGACATAAAGATAAAAATTTCAAAGAGTTTCTGAATTCAGAGTCTTTGAGTGTACTAAAAGATTGTAAGCTTGAGCCAAATTTAGCATCAGCAAAAGTTGGTGAGCAATTTCAGTTTCAGCGTTTGGGCTATTTTTGTGTGGATAAAGATTCGCAAGAAAATGCACTTGTAATTAACAAAACTGTGGGTTTAAGAGATAATTGGGCAAAGGCTCAAAGGAAGAAATAAACGATGGAATTTGAATGGGATGAAAGCAAAAATGACAGCAATATAGAAAAGCATGGGATTGATTTTGATAAGGCAAAAGCTGTATTTGAAGGGAATGTGATTAGAAAAGAGGAATACAACGAAAAATATAGCTAATTATGAAAGAGAGTGAAATATCTGTAAAAGAAGCTATTGTATTAATAAAGAGTAAGAAATTTAACGATAGTTATATAGTTGTTTTTAAAGAAAAAATAGACCATGCTTCAGCAGCAATACTAGGGTTAGAAGGCGTTGATGTACCTGAAAATTTAATTATTGATGATGATTCTAATATTGATTATTCCGATATTCCAGAACTAACTGATGAGTTCTGGAAAAATGCTGTAACAATGCATTATGTCGAATCTAGGCTGACAGAAGAAAACTTTAATTTCATAAATGGATTGAATAAACCAATGGAAATAAGTTTAAACGAGATTTTGGATGTTTATAGACAGCTTTATCAAATGGCAAAAGGTGAAATTCAAAAGGACATAAAAGTAGCTTAATATAATTGATTGTTTTTGATTGTAAATTATAAATTGGATGTTTATAAAGCGGAAGATTTGCTTTTAGCTTCCCGTCATGGCGAGGCACGAAGTCATCTCATTAGATTACAGAGATTCCTTCGTTTATTGGAATAGCCTGTCCCGCCTACGGGAACGATTTTAAATGGATGATTTGGCATTTTATAAAGCGGAAGTTTTGCTTAAACGTTAACGTCATGGCGAGGCACGAAGCCATCTCATTAGATTACAGAGATTCTTTCGTTTATTGGAATTACGATTTTAAATAGCTGATTTGTTGTTTTTTTATAATTATTATGCATGCCCGAAAAAAAAATATTTTTTATATCTGATTTACACTTAGGTTACCCAAATGACACCGATAGTTTGGAAAGAGAAAAGCGTATAGTTGCTTGGTTAGATTCAATTAAAGCAGATTGTGAAGAGCTTTTTTTAGTAGGTGATATCTTTGATTTTTGGCACGAGTGGCGACATGTTGTACCAAAGGGTTTTACTCGTTTTTTAGGCAAAATTGCTGAATTTACTGATGCTGGAATTTCTGTAATTTTTTTTAC
>DAOVUO010000511.1 GCA_030632545.1 Bacteroidales bacterium | reverse complement strand
CCTCTTTTCCTGTAAAAGGATTAAATCCATATATTGGTTCACTTATAGTAGATGCTTTTAATGTAGAAGGTATTGGGCCATCAATATCGCAGCTCACATCTCCAATAACTTTCATGCGGTAATCGTCTTCTGTCATATCTTTTACATCAAAAAAACGAGGAGCCTTAGGATCCCAAAAATGACATGCGATATATAAATCGGCTGATTTTGTGTATCGTTTAAATGTAGATTCGTAATCATTAGGATGTTTGAAGAAATTTTCTAAATCCCAATGTCCACCATCTTTTCGTTTTGTATAATGCCAAGGATCAACTTGTGCATAAACTGGATAGTCAAACTCTTGCTTTAAAAATTTCTGCGGACTTATTTTTCTAATTGCTAAAGGTGCAAGCGTTTCCATAGCACCATGTGCCACTCTTCCTCCTCCTGAAATAAGTATTTTAAGTGATGATGGTAATGAAATTTTCATTAGTTCGCCAAAAAACTCGTCCATATCGTGACATTCGTGTGCTCGCTTTAAATCAAAAAGCTTTGTACGTTTTCCATACGCATAAAGTGAATTATAAGCACCTACAATTCCAGCCCAACGACCAAATGCGACAAGTCTTTGTCCATGAATATTTGTTAAATATTCGTAATCTATAAGTTGAATTTTTTTGTCAATTACAGTTTGTAATAACCCTTTGTTATATTCTTGTTTTTTAGCAGTATGTGAGAAAAAAATGTATTTTTTACCCTCTATTAAAGTCTCAATTTCTACTTCTTTTACCCCAATTAGCACGTCACAATCAGATAAATCTTCTTGCATCTTAATACCTGAGTTGATATATTCTTCATTTTTGTAGGCTCTTAAATCGCTTGGTTGTACAACAATATCTATATTAGGATATAGCTTTTTAAGTTTAATTATTTGCTTTGGAGGCAATGCTACTCTTCTGTCTGGTGGGTTTTTAGTTTCTCTAAGTACACCTAATTTCATAAGCTTAATATTTTATTGAAAATTGTAAAATAGTTTACATGTGACTAATTCCTATCCTTACTTTTTGAAGTTTTATATATTACTCAATTTATAATGAGTATGTTTTACAATACTTGTCAAGCATTGTATAGTCTCAGTTCTGAATTGAATTTTATGAATTAGCTCAATGTAGATGCAAAATAAATGAAATTTAAGTAGAATAAAAACTAAATAATAATAGTTTATACCTGTTACTTAATATTTCTCCTTTGATTAAGTAGTTCTAATCGTTTTTTATAAAAACCAAAAAAATAAATTACATTTGTTGCCCTAAATAAATTTAAAAAAAATGATAAAGTTTACATTATATATTTCAGTAATTATTACAGCTTTTTTAAGTGGATGTAAGCCTCAAGAGAGTGCAAATAAAGAATTTGTTATATTGTATACTAACGATGAGCATGGTTGGATTGAAGCTAGTAAAAAAAATGGTGGTGCCGAGGGGATGCTTGCACATTGGCAGCTAGATGAGGATTATGATAAATCAGAGAAATTTATAGTGCTTAGTGGTGGAGATATTTGGAGTGGGCCAGCTATATCAAGTTGGTTTAAGGGAGTGCCAATGATAGAGGTAATGAACGCATTAAAATATGATGCGGTAGCCTTAGGTAATCACGAATTTGATGGTAAAATTCCTAATTTGGAATATTTGAGATCAAAGGCAATTTTCCCCTTTTTAGCAGCAAATATAAGTTATAAATCTAATGGTGAAATTCCTGATTTTGTAAAACCTTATACTATCATAGAAAAGCAAGGTGTGAAAATTGGAATTATTGGATTAGCTTCTTTAAGTACACCTGTAACAACATTTCCTGCTTATGTAGAAGATTTTAATTTTACAAATTATGCTGAAGCAATTAAGAAATATGCTCCTGAGGCTAAAAAATCTGGTGCTGAGGTTTTAATATTACTTGCTCATATTTGCGAACATGAAATGAAAGAATTAGTTGATGTGGCCAATGAATTTGGGATTATTTTTATGGGCGGTGGTCATTGTCATCAATATCTTAACGAAAATACCGACAATCTTGTCCAAATGCAGGCTCGTGCAAATTACCGTTCCTACGGGAAAGTAGTTTTTAGTTATAATTCTAAGCAAAAAACACATAAAATTATCTCATCTGAAATTAAAGATAATACACCTATAACTGTAAGTAATAATGTGTCTACAATTGTTGATTTTTGGTCTGCAAAAACCGATTCTATACTTGATAAAACAATTGGCTATAGTAGTAAATTAATTAGTGATAATTCTCCTGAGATGGCTAATATGATTACGGATTCGTGGCTTATTTATTTCCCTAATGCCCACGTAAGTATTACAAATGAAGGAGGAATAAGACAGAGTATTATTGAAGGTGAAATTACTTTAGAAACAATAGTTGGGGTTTTGCCTTTTAATAATAATATTGTACAACTGGAACTTAGGGGGAACGAATTAATTGAATGTGT
>DAOVUO010000271.1 GCA_030632545.1 Bacteroidales bacterium | reverse complement strand
TTTTAAAAAATCGCAGAAACTTTTAGACCGTTTCCTTTTTATCTTTTTTGCTGAAGACAGAGAATTAATTCCGCCAAACGCTGTGAGTAAAATTGTTGAACAATGGAAAGGTTTTATAGAAGAAGACGAATATTTTACGCTTTACAGTCGTTTTCAAAAACTGTTTTCGCATCTTGATAAAGGACATACTTACGAAAAGTGGGGCGAAATTCCTGCGTACAACGGCGGACTTTTCCGAAACGATGAAATTTTGGACAGTTCGGACGTAAAAATTGATGATGAAATACTCGAAAAAGACAGCCTGAAATTATCAAAATATGATTTTAACACGGAAGTGGACGTAAATATTTTGGGTCATATTTTTGAACATTCTCTAAACGAAATTGAAGAAATTACATCCGAACTATCGGCAACAAGTGGACATGTCCCATTGACAAAAAAAGTAAGTAAACGAAAAAAAGACGGCATTTTTTACACGCCCAAATACATCACAAAATATATAATTGAAAATACAGTCGGCAAGCTTTGTAACGAGAAAAAAACAGAATTACAAATAAATAACTTGTTGATTGATGATACTTTCCGTCGCAAGGCGACAACAAGGGGAAATGTTCCCTTGTCGGTAAAAGGTAAAAAACTGTTTAAAACGCTTAACGATTACAAAAATTGGCTGATTACATTAAAAATTCTTGACCCAGCTTGCGGAAGCGGTGCTTTTTTAAATCAAACTCTTGATTTTTTAATTGCCGAGCATAAACAAACCGATGATTTAATTGCAGAATTAACAGGTGAAAACCTACGATTATTTGATACCGATAAAGCAATTCTTGAAAATAATATTTACGGCGTTGATATAAACGAGGAAAGTGTAGAAATTGCAAAACTTTCACTTTGGCTGAGAACAGCACAAAAAGGCAGACCATTATCTGATTTATCGGGCAATATAAAATGCGGGAACTCACTTATTGACGACCCCGAAGTTGCTGGCGAAAAGGCTTTTGATTGGCACAAGGAATTTCCGCATGTTTTTAATCCTGAAATTAAAGAAAAAGTTTACCAAAAATTGCCAGAAACCAAACCCGATTACATAAAATTAATAAAAGAAAAAAGCAAAGAAGCACAAGAAAAAGCCGAAAAGTCTGCCGACTTATCAAAACAAGCTGCTGAAATAACAAAACAAGTGTATGAATACGCCGAAAAAATTCAAAAAGTAAATGAACCAAATGAAGTTTATGGAATAAATAAAGGCGGCTTTGATGTGGTGCTTGGTAATCCGCCGTATGGTGTTAATTTCAATAAATCTGAAAAGAAATTTTTATCAAATTATGATAAATTAGTTCCTGATTTTGAGATATATATTTATTTTATTTCATTAGCAACAAAAAAGTTATTAAAAGAAGGTGGTATTTTGTCTTACATTTTTCCAAACACCTTTTTATCGATACTATATGGCAAAAAATATCGTGAAAATATTATTGAAAAATTTTCCCTTCACGAAATTGTAGATTTATCAAATGATAATACTTTTGTTGACGCATCCGTTAGAACTTGTATTTTTACATTGCAAAATAGTGCTTGTGATAATTATAATACAATTTTCAAGAAAATCGGAAACAAAAATGATAAATCAATCATTGAAATCAATAGCAAAAACAAATATTTTTTAAAGCAAAACACTGATAATTGGTTAAGTATATTGTCATATACGAAAGAAGAATTTAGCATTGTCGATAAAATCACTAAAAATAAAATTGTATCTGACTTTTATAAAGTCTCACAAGGTTTAATACCTTATGATAAATACAGAGGACATACCCAAGACCAAATAAAAAATAGAGTTTGGCACGCTGATTATAAAAAGGATAACACTTACAAGAAAGAATTAAAAGGCGGTGATATTCAAAGATATAGTATAAAATGGAACGGAAATTTATGGATTAGTTACGGTGATTGGTTAGCTGCACCAAGAAAATCAGATTTCTTTAATTTACCTCGTTTACTTATTCGTGAAATAACAAGCGATTTACTTTACTGTTGTTATACAGAAGATGAATATTACAATACACCTTCTTTGATTAACATTATCAATAAAAATTCGAATTTAGATTTAAAATACACAAGTTCAATTATAAATTCAGGTTTAATTGGTTGGTATCACAATACAACATCGCCAAAAGCAAAAAAAGGATTATTCCCCAAAATTTTAGTTAATGACCTTAGGAATTTACCAATCAAAGAAATAAATACTGAAGCCCAACAAGCATTTATAAAAAAAGCAGATTTAATGCTTTCCTTAAACAAAGAATTACAAAAGGAAAAAGCTAATTTTCTGAACACACTAAAAGAAGAAAAAGACATCGAGAAAATCACTAAAAAATTAGATGCTTTTTACGATTTTGAATTTGATATTCTGAAAAAGGAACTGGCAAAGCAAAAAGTGAAATTTGCAATCGGCAACGAAAATAATGAGTGGCGTGAGTATTTTAATACATCAAAACAAAAAATAAACGATTTGCAAAATCGTATAAATCAAACGGATAAGGAAATTGATAAAATGGTTTATAAGCTTTACGAATTAACAAACAAAGAAGTTGAAATTGTGGAAAAATCTGTAAAATAAGTATAATGACAAATAATAGAATAACTAATCTTTTTCAAATAAAACTACCAATCATACAAGGCGGAATGATTTGGTGCTCTGGATGGGAATTAACCTCCGCAGTAAGTAATTCGGGAGGATTAGGACTAATTGGTGCTGGATCCATGCACCCAGAAACTTTACGAGAACATATTCAAAAAACCCAAAAAGCTACACATAAACCTTTTGGCGTAAACATACCATTACTTTATCCAGATACTGAAAAAATAATGAAAATCATTATTGAAGAGGGAGTTAAAATTGTTTTTACATCGGCAGGAAACCCAAAAACTTGGACTAAAGTACTTCAAGATAAAGGAATAAAAGTAGCTCATGTTGTTTCAAATAGTAAATTTGCTCTTAAAGCCGATGAAGCAGGTGTAGATGCAATTGTAGCGGAGGGTTTTGAAGCTGGTGGACATAATGGCAGAGAAGAAACAACTACATTAGAATTAATTCCACTCGTTCGTAAAATTAGTGCTAAACCACTTATTGCAGCAGGCGGCATTGCAACAGGACGTCAGCTCTTATCAACCATGCTTTTAGGTGCTGATGCTGTGCAGATGGGAAGCGTATTTGTTGTTTCTGAAGAATCGTCGGCACATGTAAATTTTAAAAATGAAGTAATTAAGGCCAAAGAAGGCAGTACATACTTAGCTTTAAAACAAATAACACCAGTAAGATTAATCAGAAATAATTTTGCTCTTACTCTTGAAAATGCAGAATTGAAAGGAGCAACAAAGGAACAACTAATTGATATTTTGGGAAATAGAAGAGCAAAAAAAGGCATGTTTGAAGGTGATTTAGAAGAGGGCGAATTGGAAATTGGTCAAGTTTCGGCACTTTTAACTAAAATAAAGCCAGTAAAAAATATTATTGATGATATTATGTTGGAATACAGAGTGTCGCGAGAGCAAATTGCGCACATGAAGTTTGACTTTTAAAAATTAAAAAATGATAGAATTTCAGAAAAATACTTTAGAAAATGGACTAGTAACGATTTCGCATAAAGATAATTCGTCGCCATTTATAAGTTTTAATTTATTGTATAAGGTTGGAGCAAGAAACGAAAATCCTGAAAAAACAGGATTTGCACATTTATTTGAGCACCTGATGTTTGGCGGAACGAATAATGTACCAAATATTGATTCGCTAGTACAAAAAACAGGTGGTTCGTTTAATGCATTTACCAATAACGATTACACAAATTATTACTTTCAATTGCCAAAACAAAATATTGAAACAGCTTTTTGGCTCGATTCCGACAGAATGGACAGTTTAGCGTTTACACCAAAAAGTTTGGAAGTACAACGAAGTGTTGTTATTGAGGAATTTAAGCAACGATACCTAAATCAGCCTTATGGCGATTTATGGTTATTGATGCGCCCTTTGGCTTATAAAAAACACTCTTATCAGTGGGCAACAATTGGAAAAGAAATAAGGCATATAGAACAAGCCACAATGGAAGATGTAAAAGATTTTTTCTTTTCTTTTTATGCACCAAATAATGCCATTTTATCGGTTGTTGGAGATATTGAATCAAAAGCAGTTTATGATTTGAGTCAAAAATGGTTTAGTGATATTGAAAAAAGAAAAATCAAAAAGTCAAATATTTTAAGCGAAGCAGAACAAACCGAAAAAAGAACATTATCTGTTGAACGAGATGTTCCTCACAGTGTTATTATGATGGCATTTCACATGTCCGACAGGTACAAACGCTCTTACGATATTGCTAATATGATTTCGGATATTTTAAGCAATGGACAATCATCACGTTTAACTCAGAACTTAGTTAAAGAAAAACAAATTTTCAGTTCTGTTTCAGCCTTTATTTCTGGCAGTTTAGATGCTGGACTTTTTGTAGTAAAAGGAAGTTTACTTGAAGGGACAACAATGGAACAAGCAGAAAACGCTGTATGGGACGAATTAGAAGCAATACAGTCTGAAAAAGTATCGGATTATGAGTTAACAAAAATTAAAAACAGACTAGACGAGATGGAAGTATTTGGCCATATGAGTTTATTAAATAAAGCTATGCAATTAGCATATTTCGAAATGATTGGTGACACTAGTTTAATAAATAAACAAGTTGAATTAATCCAAAG
>DAOVUO010000241.1 GCA_030632545.1 Bacteroidales bacterium | reverse complement strand
TTCTGCCATAATAATTCGTAAAAAATCTATTGATGCTCGTCATCGCAAAATTAAAGTCCAAATGAATTTTGATGTGTTTTGGGATGAGCAACCGTCTGTAGACAATGAATTTGAATTGCATTTAAAAAATGTTTCAAATGCAAAAGAAGTTATAGTTGTGGGCTCAGGTCCTGCCGGAATATTTGCTGCAATACAACTAATTGAACTTGGACTCAAACCTATAATTTTTGAACGTGGTGCAGATGTTAGTCAACGAAAAAAAGATATAGCTCAAATTAATCGAACTAGAAAAATAAATTCGGAATCAAATTACAGCTTTGGCGAAGGTGGTGCAGGTACTTTTTCTGATGGAAAGTTATTCACTCGTTCTAAAAAACGTGGTAGTTTGATTCGTATATTATCAATATTACAACAACATGGTGCTAAGAAAAATATATTATATGATGCACATCCACACATAGGTACAGATAAATTACCAAGTATAATTAAGCGAATAAGAGAAACAATTATCCAAGCGGGAGGAGAATTTCATTTCAATAATAAAATAACAGATTTTATTATTGAAAACAATAAAATTAAAGGCATTATAAATCAAAATGGTGATAAGATTTTAGCTCAAGCCGTAATTTTAGCTACTGGACATTCAGCTCGTGATATTTACGAATTACTGCATTCTAAAGGGATAAAAATTGAAGCTAAGCCTTTTGCAATGGGACTTCGCGTTGAACACCCTCAGGCGGCAATCGACTCCATTCAATATAATTGTAGTATTCGTAGCGAATATTTACCATCTGCTAGCTACAGCTTAGTAAAGCAAGTTGATAATAGAGGCGTATATTCTTTTTGTATGTGCCCAGGTGGATTTATTGTTCCTGCTGCTACTGAAGAAAATGAAACCGTAGTTAATGGGATGTCACCATCGCATAGAAACTCGCCTTTTGCCAATTCGGGCATGGTGGTTGAGTTAAAAATGAAAGATTTTAAAGAGTACGAACAATTTGGCCCTCTTGCAGGATTAAAATATCAGCAGCAATTAGAAAAACTTGCGTACATCAATGGTGGCGAGGGGCAGATAGCTCCTGCTCAACGATTAACAGACTTTGTAAATGGTAAAATCTCACAGGGTTTACCACCAACTTCATATATACCTGGCATTATAAGTTCGCCAATTCATTTTTGGCTGCCCGACATTATTAGCAATCGCTTAAGAGAGGGATTTAAACAATTCGACAAAAAAATGCGTGGTTATTTAAGTAAAGAAGCAATTGTTGTTGGTGTAGAATCTCGCACATCGAGCCCTGTAAAAATTCCACGTGACCACGAAACTTTTATGCATCCACAAATTGAAGGAATTTTCCCTTGCGGTGAAGGCTCTGGTTTTGCTGGTGGAATTATATCTTCTGCAATGGATGGTGAAAAATCAGCTATTGCTGTTGAACGCTATTTAAGCCAATTAATTCATAAGCCTAAGTAAGTGTTTTTTTTCCGAATAAAAACTTTGCAAAAACTAAATAAAAAGTAGCAAAAATATTCACTAAATAATTAAGCCATAATGGCCACTGGTATTCACCTTTTTCAATATCACCATAAGCGATATAAATAAAGGTAAATAAAACACCAAAAGCCCACATGAGCAGAAATGGCCAGTTAAAACTTGAAACATCTCTAGTTTTCCATGTTTGATATACTTGTGGAATAACTCCAATACTCAAAATAATATTTCCAAACCATCCTAAAGCTTCTATTGCTGTCATTTCCATAATCAAAAAAATTGATAGTATACCCGATTTTTTCGGAATTAAACAATACCGAACCGTTTACATGTAACGGTTCGGTATAAATCTCGGCTCAATAACAAAATAAAAATTATTGCTTTAAGTATTCAATATATCTGCAACTTCCAACAATTTTTTATTAATATTTCGAGTTCCTTTAATTGTTTTATTAAAAGGCATTAACACAACATCATGATTTTGCCAACCAACCATAACACTTCGCTGATTATCCATTAAAGCTTCCACAGAAGCTGTACCAAGACGACTAGCCAAAAATCTATCAAAAGCTGATGGTGAGCCACCTCTTTGCATGTGCCCCAATACATTTACCCTAATATTATAATCTTTAAATTCGTCAGCCATTCTTTTAGCAATTTCTTGTGCACCACCAATATTATTACCTTCGGCTACAAGAATAATATTCGAGGCTTTTTTACGCTTATTACCTTCTTCCAAATAGGCTCTTAGTTTTTCTTCCTGCCCCTGTTCTTCAGGAATAAGAATAGCTTCAGCACCAGTTGCAATACCACTTTGTAATGCTAAAAAACCCGCACCACGTCCCATTACTTCAACAAAAAACATTCTGTCATGAGAGCTTGCAGTGTCTTTAATCCTATCAATAGCCTCAACTACAGTATTTAAAGCCGTATCAAAACCAATTGTAAAATCAGTACCATAGATATCGTTGTCAATTGTTCCTGGAATCCCAATACATGGTATATCAAACTCTTTTGAAAAAATTCCTGCACCTGTAAAAGAACCATCACCACCTATTACTACTAAAGCATCTATTTGATTAAGCACTAACTGCTCGTATGCTTTTTCACGACCTTCAGAAGTCCTAAACTCCTCACACCTTGCGGTTTTTAAAATAGTTCCGCCTCTATGGATAATATTTCTAACATCTTTCGATTTCAGTTGCTTCATCCATCCGTATATTATTCCTTTATACCCATGTCGAATTCCAACAACTTCACTTCCACTAGCAATTCCAGCGCGTACCACTGCTCTTATAGCAGCATTCATTCCTGGAGAATCACCACCTGATGTTAAAACTCCAATTTTTCTAATATTAGACATAATTCAACTTATTTTTATTTCATCATTCACTTGTCATTAAAAAAAGTGGTTTCATTTCAAAGCTTTTATAAAATGGTCTTAATCGCTCTGTATTATAATGATTTACTACACTTACCACTTTTTTAGACCTATTTATCACATCTATTGGTACATTATCGTACCGTCCGTTTTTTAAAACAACCAAACGCCCATGTATACCTGTCAATATTAAATCTAAAGCCAAATTACCATAAGCCATAGGAACAATACTGTCTATGGAATCAGGATCACCACCCCTTACAAGATAACTCAACTTTTGATTAAGAACATTAACTCCTTTACCCTTATTGTATTTTGGCGACAATTCCTTTAACTTTGCAGAAACTAAATCACCTATGCCACCTAATTTCATGTGGCCGTACATATCTTTTTTATCATTCTCAAAAACCATTCTACCGCCTTTAAACATTGCTCCTTCTGATACCAAAACAACAGAATATTTACTTGGATTTTGTGCTCGATCTTCTACCAATAACTCAGTTAATAAGTCCATATCAAATTCATGTTCAGGAATTACGCACCTATTTGCAGCACCTGCTGCAGTTGGCAACATTGCAGTAAATCCTGCATAACGGCCAAAAACTTCAAGTACCATAAAACGCTCATGCGAACCTGCGCTAGTTCTTAATGCATTGGTCATTTGTATTGTACGAGTAATACATGTGCTAAATCCAATACAATAATCTGTACCAGGAACATCATTATCCATTGTTTTAGGAATAGCAACAATTTTCACACCTTCTTGATATAAACGTACAGCATAACTCAAAGTATCATCACCACCAATTGGAATCAGATAATCTATTCCTAAAAACTCCAAATTAAGTAGCACCTCCTCCGTCAAATCGTTGACTTCATCCTTATATTTTTCCTTTAAATGAGTAGGAATATCACTTAAAGGCACTTTACTTGGCTTTGTTCGTGATGTATGTAAAAATGTGCCCCCAGTTCGTCCAGCCTTATTAACTCTATTTTCCGTAAGCACTTCATAATTATCAGAATTATCAAACGAAGTATCTCTAACAATATTTAATAAACCAGCCCAACCTTTTCGGATTCCTATAACCTTGTACGATTCTCTTTTAGCACGAATTGTAATAGCACGTATAGCAGGATTTAATCCTGGAACGTCGCCCCCACCTGTAAGTATTCCTATTGTTTTAACAAATTTTGACATAAAAAGTTTTAAATCAATTTACAAAAATTATAATTAAAAAAAACAATCGTTAAGGTTTAAGTATTCATAAACTAAATAACCGCAGCATTTTTACTGCGGAACATACTCATATTGAAAACATTAAGGCTTTAGCAAAAAAAAAGATAATTTTGGCTAAAAAGCCGATAATTATCAAAACATCCTATACCTCGGCATAAATGCCTATGCTAATCATAAAAAACATTTTAAAAATACAGAATAACTAAACTATAGCCAAAACAATGTATAAAACTCTATATTTCAGTTGTTTTTTCCACTAAATCTATAGCTACCTGCAATTGCTGCTTTCTATCTAATTCTGAATTATCAATCAATTTTGCGTCTTCTGCCCTTTTCAAAGGACTTTCCTTACGAGTCGTATCCATTCTATCCCTTTCTGTAAGATTTTCCTTTACTTCATCAAAAGTAACATTTGGATATTTAAGCTTCATTTCTTTCCACCTCCTATTTGTTCTTACCTCAATAGAAGCTGTCATAAAAATTTTCAAATCAGCCTTAGGAAAAACAACTGTTCCAATATCACGTCCATCAAGAATTACTCTTCCAGCGTCACCCATTTCTCGCTGTAGTGCTACTAATCGTTTTCTAACAAATTTCAGCTTACTAATTAGGCTTACTCTATTAGAAACCTGCGGACTACGAATTTTTCCAGAAACTATTTCACCATTTAAGATAGTATCACGCTGTTCTGCATTAATTTTAAACTCTATTTTTATATCATCAATCATGCTTCTTAACAAATTCTCGTTAATCTGATCATCAGCTCCAAAAACGTCATTATCTAAAGCAAATAATGTAACTGCACGATACATTGCACCAGTATCTATATAAATAAAGCCAAGCTCTTTTGCCAATCCCTTTGCAAGTGTACTTTTGACACATGAAGAATATCCATCAACAGCAATTATAAATTTTTCAGGTATATACATCAACTCAAAATTTACGCAAATTTAATCAAGTGATAATGCAATACAAGGTTTTTTAAGTGTTTTTTAAAATGATTTTTAAAAAAAACATATTGCAATCGATTTAAATATACAATCGGGTAAAAAAAACCATTTCAAGTATATATTGACAAATGTCATGTTA
>DAOVUO010000298.1 GCA_030632545.1 Bacteroidales bacterium | reverse complement strand
TTTGAGTTACAGCCTTCCCTTGCGGATCTAACAAAGCTTTTAATGGCATCACATTTATTTCAGCAATAAACTTCATAATAAAATTATTTAGCAATAAAAATAAGTATTTCTCTCGGATTCAAAGATAATAATTTATAAATTAGTTTATGCTTTTTTTTCTAATAAACGTTTTTTATTATACAGTAAACGTATAATATTCAACGTAATATAAACTACAATAATAAGTGGAAATGATTCCCATTTAAAAACCAACAATAAAATAAGAGACAATACCAACAGAATTAAAGGATAAATATTCTCTTTCAAATTGAGAGATTTTAACTTAAACGAAAACATAGGAAGTTTTGAAGTAAGAAGAAGTGAAAATAATATACTAATTCCGACCAAACTATTGGAATTAAATAAAAATTCAAAACTAGAGTTTGACTCTAAAAAAACCAAAGAAGCAATAAAAATTGCATTTGCAGGAGTTGGCAAACCTATAAACTCAGAAGTCTGATTTTCGTCTACATTAAATTTCGCTAATCTTAAAGCCGAAAACGCCACAATAAAAAGGCTAAATAAAGGATATATTAACAAATAATCAAAATCCTGATAATCAGATATATTTAGTCCTATACTATTTAAAATTAGTCGGAACATTATTGCAGCAGGAGCCAAACCAAAACTAATTAAATCGGCCAAGGAATCGAGCTCTTTACCTATTATCGAATGTGCATTTAATAATCGTGCTGAAAAGCCATCAAAAAAATCAAAAATTGCTCCAGCTATTATAAAACCAAAGGCCCAGTATAAATCAAATCCGGAAAATGAAATAAAAACAGAAATACTTCCCATTGACAAATTCAACAGAGTAATAGTATTAGGAATCATTTTAGTGAGTGATTTTTTTTTCATTATATATGTTTCATTATAAAATTAATAGAAAAATGGAAAACATGCCTAACAAATTGACCGTTTCAAATTCAAATAAATATAATTAGATTTGGACAAAAATAATAATATACTTTATAAAATGCCTAAAAGACTCACAAAAGTAATATTTCTTTTGCCAATTATGCTTTTTGCAGCACAAGATTTTTTATATGCTCAGTTTACTTCTTATAGCAACGATTTTTTAAATATTAGCACAAATGCACAAGCAGCGGCTTTAGGAAATTCATACATCGCTCAAGCCAAACCTGCGCACGCAGCTCTCTGGAATCCAGCTAATCTAGTATCTGACTCTACAAAATATCAATTTGCAATTACACACCAAAACTTATTCGGTCAAGAGGCAAGCTTAGATTTTTTTTCAAGCACTTACAACAAAAACACAACTGGTTTTTCAATTTCTGCACTTCGTGTAGGAGTAAATAATATTCAAAATACTTTAAACATTAAAGATAGTTTGGGAAACTTTGATTTTAGTAGAATTGAATATTTTAATACTGCTGATTATGCACTTTTTTTGGGGTTTGCCAGAAAATCTCTAAAAAATAATTTCTCATGGGGAATTACTACAAAATTAATATTCAGGCATATTGGGACTTTTGCTCATGCAATTGGTTTTGGAATTGATGCAGGAATAAATCATCAGATTAATAATTGGAAATTTGCCATTAGTTTAAAAGATGCGAGTGGAACATATAGTTTTTGGAAAATTAATGAAAATAATTGGCCACAAGATGTTTTAGATTCTATTATACCACCTGATTTTCAAATGCTGGAAATTGCTCCACAAAAACTAATCATAGGGGTTTTCAAAAATTTTATTCTCCCATCAAATTTCGAAATTTCTTCTGAAATTAATTTTGAAGCAGCATTTTTCAATCAACAAAATACAATTATTTCAAGTCCAACAATTAGCATTCTCCCTAAAATTGGTATTGAAGGTAATTACAAACATCTTTTCTTTTTAAGAATGGGGTTAAATGATTTTCAAGAATTTGAAACAATTGACAAAAATAAAATTTACACCCAAAAATTAAATCTGGGGTTTGGGTTTAAAGTAAAATCTATTCAAATAGATTATGCTATTAGCAATATTGCAAATTCAAATTTATTAGCTAGCTCACATCTATTTAGCCTATATCTTTCATCAGAAAATTTAACTAAGGGATTGTGATGGAATAAATTGACAGTTTTAAGCCAAGTTATTTTGTTTTTTAACAAGTTGAAAGCGTCAAGTTATTTCGGAACAATCCCTAAGCCCAATTTTTTCGGCGGTAACGATTAAACATAGTTTCATTTCCTGAAATTCCGCCACACTGTATGTATAGGACATTGTCACCTAGCACATTACAGAACTCGTCAACTATTAACCAGCCTAAAGGGTCGTATAATAAATCAAATGGCTTTTGTGTTTCATTTGTGACTTCTTTCCAAATATTAATAAATTCTTTATACAGTTTGCCAAAAGCATATTTTTTTTTGATAGGCAAAATACGAGGATGCAATTTTTCATCATCTACAAGTTCTGAGAATTGCTTTCTTAAATAAACTTCGTCGCCAACACAAGGAACAGTATAAACGGGGAAATTACAATTTTTTTGTAAAAAAACGGCAGTTGAACCAGTACCCGAGGGTAAAAATACAGATAATTGCTCTAAAGAATTTTCCTGCGCAAATTCATTTATTTCATCTGCTAACAATTTAACTCCAGCTTCAGCGTAAAGCTCAGCACCGCCCTGTTTAATAAGCAATTCCCCTTCTAAAACTTTAATATTGTTAAAATCACTAATTTCAAACACTTGCATACCGTTTTCTAAAGCAAATTCAAAATTCCCAATTGGTTTTTTAAGTAAAAATTTTGGAATTGGTCGTGTGTAGTATTTGTATTTTACTCCCTTTAATTTTGCTAAGGCCGCCAAAGAATACATCGCATTTGACTGATTGCCACCGTATGAGACTATAGTGTCAAAAGAGCTTAAATCTTGTTGAAAATAAGAATAAAACTTTCTGGCTTTATTTCCACTAAATTCAGAATGAATTAAATCATCACGCTTAAGAAAGTACTTATTAGATCTAAATTCAATTTGCTCAACTATTGAGTTACTAAAATTTAATTCCATATCTTTAATAGTTCGTTTATTTTTCATAAATTACTGAAATTCATAGATTTACTAAATTTTATTTTACCGACTATATCCCTTATAATTAACTGATTACAATTTTGAAACAATAAATTTAGTAAATCTTAACGAACCATTGATCTTATAAACTTACTAAAATAATTTATGAACATAGCTATAAAGTATAAAAATAAAAAAAAGCCCTCAAAATTGAGGACTTTTAAAACTATAAATTTTACTTTTTTCGAATACCAATATCAGGTTCAAGAATTTTTCTATAAATATGATGTGGCAAACGATATTCAGCCCAATGCTCTTTATCTCTTTCTATCCAAATCATACGACCAATTCTAGCAAGAATTTTAGTTTCGATGATTAATTCACGAGCACTCTGTTTTATCATGGCTTTTTGAATCTTCATTTGTTTTGCATAAGCCTCAATTTCAACATGCACGGTAGTTAATTCACCAATTGTTACTGACAATTTGTACATTAATTCATCTTGTAAACCAAAAGTTAGCAAGGTTTGTTTGTTATTGTGTGCAAACAATAGTAAAATTCTTGCTGTATTTGCCAACTCAAAATCATTCATTCGTTTTATATTCTGCAATTTATGAATATATGACATAGGATGGCTGTCTGACCATGCTGTTATCATAATTACTTGAACCTTTCGAATGTTCTCTCTTAGATCAACACGCAGCGTTCTGCGTATTTTTTGTTTTTCTCGCCAATTTGTTTCAAAAGAAACATCTTGAAAAAGAGTTTCAAACTTTTTTACTTTCAAACTAAAGTAATCTAGCTTATCTCTATTAACTCCAAAGCTATTAAACCACTTTTTGTCATTTTGAACTCTTCCGTTAAACTGATTGAAAGAAATTAATAATTTCTCTTGAACCAATTTTTCTTGTTTTTTCTCATTCTTTGTTTTCATATCAATAATTTTTAAATTTAACATACTGCAAATAAAGCAAATATATTTTTAAAATAAAAATTATAGGATAATAAGAGCTTAGGTAGGCAATTAATCAATTAAAATCAAGAATACGGCTAATTAATTACAGAACAGGCAGTTATAGACGACGCTAAAGACAAAAGAAAGACATGACGCTCGCTAAAAACATGCTGTGAAACATATTTTTAAGTTGTTTTTAATTTGGCCAATTTAGCCAATCGCCTCATTTTAAGACAATTTGCATACTTGAGATTTGATTAAAAAGCTCTGCTCCTACATAAAAAACTAATGAATATTATCGTTGGCTAATTGATAGTGCTTATAAGTTGTCATACCTTTTGTAGGATAGCTAAACTTGATTGCCTTAAACAAATCTTCATCAGTAACACCACTTAGACCAATACTAATCAGTTAAGTTCAGTCCAATAACATATTGAAAGTTGAAATTATTACTAAT
>DAOVUO010000090.1 GCA_030632545.1 Bacteroidales bacterium | reverse complement strand
GTTAATTATAAGGGATATAGTCGGCAAAGTAAAATTTAGTAAATCTATGAATTTCAGTAATATATGAAAAATAAACGGCCTGTCCCGATTATCGGGGAACTATTAATACGAAATATAATTATAAGATTTTTTATGTGACTGAACTATTTGTCCACTCAATAAACGCATTGCTTAATTCTATATATTCTCCATAAGTTAATGTTAATGTCAATTTTCCATCGCCTTTAAATTGAGCCTCATAGTTTTCATTACGCTTAATTGCATGAATCATAGATAAATTAATCAAAAAAGAGCGCATTCTGAAAAAATATTCAGGTAGTTCATATTCTTTTTGAAATTCGCCAATGCTTTTCCCTAAGCTAAATTTACCATATATGGAAAATGCTTCAATTGCTCTTTTTCCATTTTCTGTTCTTACATAAATTAAATCTTTGGGTGTAAAAGCAAACACTCCCTCTCTATTTTTAATACGGTAAGTTCGATCTTCAAGATTTGGTAATTCAATACTTTTTTTATGTTTTGTATAATACTTATCAATTGCTGCATTTAATTCACTAGGTTCATAAGGTTTCTCAAGAAATGGATAAGAGGAAAATTCCATCCCCATTTTAGCATTTGTTTCTGATTGGGTGGTAAAAATAATTCCCACAGCAGGAAATGCTCTTTCAAAATCGGGTAAAACAGGAAAAACACTTTCACCGTACAGTGTGACATCCAGCATTATAATATCTGGATTTAACTTTGCTGTAGTTGGAATTAAATCAGACACTTTTGTTACCTCACCTACAATTTCTATATCAGTACGTTCCAGTAAAAGCTCCTTTAATAAGCTTAAATCGTGAGGCTCGTCCTCTACAATTAGAATTTTTATATTACTCATATTTATATTATTTTTTGAAATTGCGAACTTCTGTTAATCAGTTTATTTATCTATTTTGTAATGAGAGTAAGTGTCAAAAGACGAAAGAGTTTTTGTTATACCATTTTAAAATCAAAATTACCAATATTTTCGATATAATACGGAGGTAAACAATAACAATGTTTTTCAGACTGAAATATGCTGATTTTATTTCTGCTTTCTACTAAAATCTTTTGTCTAATAAATCTCAAAAAAGGGATAAGCCGCTAGTAATCAACTAAAATTAACTTCGTAATATTGTATTATTGTAGCTTTTACTAAAATCGCAAAATTTGCCTACCAGTCAAATTATCCGTTTAAATATACGTACTTCAAGTGTTATTTGTTATCTTTATTTTTAAGTATTAACAGACTTTTTTTTATTTGGAGTGTTTCTAAATAAGGCTTTTGTGTTTTTTATACCTCATTTTCCTTATAAAGGACAATTTTTACTATTCTTTCGTTTTGGTCGTCAGTTTCAGAATTGCTTTTTTCGTTTGAGAAAAATTCGCCATGTACTTTATCCAATATCTCATTTATAGGCACACCCGCACTTTTTAATAGAATATTTTTAATGGCTTCAATTCTGCTTTTGGCGAGCAAATGATTAAACTCTAGCGATCCTCTATTATCTGAAAATCCTTCGATAATTACGAAATCAAAATTGCTTTTATTGATAAAACTTAAAATCTGCTTTCTTGCTTTTTTAGAAACTTGATGTTTATTTGTTTCGAATTTTATTGTTAATTCATCTACTTGTGTAGATTTATTATAAGTATAGCTAATGTCTTTTTTACCGTCTATTCCAACAATAAAAGCCAATTTTGCACTCTCGTTTGCATAAATATTTTCTCTCCAATTAAATAATAATGCAGGACTTTTATTGAATTGTGTATTTGTAGAAATACTTGTATCATTCATGTTTTTCAAAAAATGCCAATCGCCAACGGAAATAGAAAAAGGCTTTTCGTATCCACTAATAATACTTTTTATACAAATATTCTTATTTGATAAATAATCGTCAAAACGAATTTGCGATGGAATTTCAGAATAGGAATAAGTACGATAGAATTTAGATGTTTTTTTATTAATCTGAAGCTGTATTGAATCTGTTTTAAAACTTGAAAAATCGAGAATTTGTTTGAAATTATACAAAGTTCTATCTTTTCCCGTATTTTTAATTAGGTATTCTACTTTATAATATTTTGCCAATGTCGAATTAGTCAAATTAAACTCTTTATCAAGAGGGATTATTCGTTGTGTAATTTCAAAATCTTTACCATAATAGATTAATTCATTTTGTTTTTCGATTGGTAAATTTGGGTCTTGCCTAGCTACTAAATAATTGCTGCCACTTGTTTTATTATTTGCGTATATTTCGCCATCGGCCTTTATTTCAAAATACGATGTAGAATAAGGGAATGGATATCCAAAAGTGATAGGATTTTTAAGTGAGCCAAAAGTGAATTTTCCATCAATAGCAATTTTTTCTGGTCGTTCTAACACAACAATTTTTGCTTGTGTGTTTGCTATTTCTTTGGAGCGATCAAGCATACGTAAATAATAAAGGCTTGTTTTTTTAGGTTTAATTACCATTTTTCCTTTATTTCTTTGAGGGGCATTTCTTTCCGATATATACACATCAGCATTTGTTGGATTTTTTGTTTCCCATTTAAGAACTGCTTTTTCCCCTGCATATATAGTGTCTGGCACTACAACTAACGATGGTTTTGGTAAACTAATGCGCTTACCTTCTTTATCTGTACCCATAAAATTTGTTCCTGCCGGAATTAATTCGAGTATACCTTGATTATATAATCCAAAAACTGTACTATATTGTCGTTTTTCACCTGGTGATAAAGCTTTTTCCTTCCATTTTAGTATAATTGCACTATCATAATACTTTTCCCCTTTTTTTATCACTGGAACATCCCATAAAGTTGAATAAAAAGTTGGCCACGAACCAATATGTAGTTCATCAGGTGTACTTAGTAAGCGAAAGTCACCTGTTAAACCATCGGTAAGCCTTTTGTTTCGGTACACTAAAATACGCTCAATCCCATCAGATTTCATATATTTTGCATATTTTCCTCTATTTATTTTAATGCTACGTTTTACTTTTTCAATTTCTTCAGTTTCAGAAAAAACATCCATTTGCGCAGCATCGTTATCATCAATCATCATGTCATAAAGCACAAGTAAGCCAGCATTTATATCATTATTGCTAGTGTTTTCAAGTGTATATGTTATTTGATAATAGCGAGCATTATCGTTTTCGCCACAGGTATCTAAATGCTCATTTAATGGAATTAATTGTTGAGAAATAATTAATCCATTAAAATCATAATCAATGAATGAGTGCATTGCGTTTATTTCATCAAAATGTAATTTTAGAGTATCATTCAGGTATTTAATATCTTTGTACGCTTTTATTTTAGTACGATGTTTTCGTGTTTTTTTCATAATTGGCTTAAGTAGTATTTGCCAAATTGTTTTTTTTCTTAAATAATCATCTATGTACATGTTAGTTCCGATTGAAAAACGAGGCGAGTTACTAGCCTTTTTATCATTGGCACTAACAACAAAGTGCGATGTAGAATTTGGATAAGGAAAACCATACATTAATCGTTGACCTTTAACACCTAATGTGAATCTACCATCATTATCATTAATTTCGTAGCTTAAATCATTTCCACTAGCTTGAATTTCATTAACTTTATGATTAGGCACATCTAATAGTTTTACTTCATTGGCAATAAATTTCCCATTAAGCATTAATTCAGAAGGATTTTGTCCACCAGAAGCATAGTATGCAGCGCCCGATTTAGTATCAAAGTATATTAATGTTGGATATTTTTTAATACTAAACTTTTTTTCAATATTTTTTTTATTTTTCTCGTTAACATGTATTATTCCACAAACAAAATTCTCGTTGTATAATTTGCCAATAGCTATATCTTTAAGCACATTATGTTCCATCCACCAGCTATCATTATTATTATTAGAGATAAATAAGAAAATGGGTTTTTGTTCATGCTTAGATTTTTTAACAAGCGAATCAAGGGGAGTACTCAAAAAATCAATTTGAGATTTAGCCGAAAAAGATGCCGTTAGAATTAATAGGATAATAATTCCACTGATTTTTTTGTTTGTTAGGTTTAGCATTTTAGTTGTTTTTCAAATTATTGTTAAATGGACATTTTCTGTATAGAACTCACGCGTATAAATAGGCAATTTGGGTTTTATTTTATACCAATATGCTTTTAGTAATTACAAAATTTCATAGCGGCTTATTTTATCTTTATTAAAACGACATAATCTGATAGTATTTTTATTTTTTCGGTTAAAGATAAATTCGCAAGCGACTTATCGTTAGGCAAATCAAAAGCTACAGGAAGAACCTCAACTAAATTTTTAATATAACTTGATTTTATTGCATAAGAAACATTATCAGCAAGGTCTGGCCGAATAATTGAGGAGTTTACACCTATAAGATTTCCATCAAAACTAAATAATGGGCCTCCACTATTGCCGGCTTGTATTGGTGTTGTCATTTGATAAGTTGAAATATCGCCTCTAAACCCTGTTTTAGAGCTAATTTTTCCATCAGTAAATTTTATTTCCGTTCCCATAACTGTGAGTGCCATTGGATAACCTAAGGCAAAAACTTTAGAACCAACATCTACTAATTTAGTTTGGAAATTAAATGGGAGTTCCGCAAAAGGGACAAACGAATTATTATCAATTTTTAATATTGCTAAATCATTATGTTTGTCACTTTGAATAAGCTTAGCTTTAAATGTTTGTTTTTGACCTTCACGAATAAAATCAATTTCTATGTCTGACGCTTCTGAAATAACATGATGATTTGTAACAATATATCCATTTTTACTAATAAAAAAACCTGTTCCATTACCTTTCCATTCCGAATAATTTCCATTCAACATTTCATCATTAACCAATTCTGATTCAATTGATTGTTTAACAATTAGCGTCTCAAATAAAACCTCTTTTTCTCCCGAAAATATTGTGAATCCGATATAATTTCCTCGGAATGAGTAAAAATCATTAGAATGAACTAAGTGGCCGTTTATTGCAAAATGTATTTGCTCCTCAATTTTCAAAATATTAAGCTTGTTGCGCTGGTTGTTTTTATTTATAGCTTTTGAGCGTGTCCATTCTTTTAATTCAATATTAATTCCTTCTGTCATAGCACCATATCTGTATTGCCCGTTTGCACTAATAACGAAATAAAAATAATTATTCCAATCTTTAAATCCCCAAATTAATCCGTGCCCTTTATCTTTTTCACCGCTTTTAAAATCAACAATAGTTTCGATTGAGAATTTATCGGTTAAATTTAGAGGAATATGTATTGTTTGACTGAATCCTAGTTCGGTGTTGGTTTTCATCAATATTCCTTTTTCTGAAATAATTTCACTTTTATACTCCTTTTTATTAGAAACTAAAGGCCAAGAGTATAAATTTTCAGCAGAAGCAAAATTTTCAGAAAACACATTTTGACAACTTCCAAATTCGTCGCATTCAATATATTTTATATCAAGCAAGTCTTCGCTCAAATAATTGTATTTTCTATATATTTCGCCATTTTCGTAAAAATGAATCCAAGAGCCGACAGATTTCCCATTAGAATAATTTTCTTCACTGGTTTTCTTCCCTTTTTCATTCCAGAAGGTAGTTAAACCATCCATTTTACCTTTAATAAAATTCGACTCGCATGATTTATTTCCATTTTTATGATACCATATTGCTTTTCCATCTTTCACATTATTACTATTTTCTATAGTATCAACATGCGAATAATATCCTTTCCATTGCAGTTCGCCAGAAATATAGTAATCTGAAACGTTCCCTACAGCTTTACCATTTTCATCAAAACTTATTATTCGATAATATTTGGCTAAGGATTGCTCGCATTTTTTCCAATCCTTATCATAGTAGTACTTTTTGTCTTGTTTTTGTCCAACTGCTATGCTGCTATATATCAATCCAATAATGAGTATTAACAAAGTTTGTTTCATGTATTTTATTTTTTAGTATAGTAATTAAAATCAATAGGTATACCAGTAGTTCCCCGATGTTCGGGACAGGCTGTTAAGTTTTAAGTTAAATGAATATCTAGCAGTTATACTTAATAAATATATTTTTGCAAATAGTTATCATTCAGTATTTTACAGGCACTTGGTTAACCATTACTTAAAATTACTTGTTAATATTAACGGACGGTAGTTGCTATTTGTTTCTTTTTTGCTTTAAAAATTACAGATTAATGTATATTTGTAAAAAGCAAAAATTATGAAAACGATACAAATAAAAGTAAGCGATTCAAAGTTTTCTTTCATAAAAAAATTATTGAATGAGCTTGGTTTAAATCATACTTTAATAGCTGATAAAAAGCCAAATATGGAAACTCTTAAAGCGATGGAAGATGCCAAAAACAGTAAAACGAAAAAATATAGTTCCGTAAAGGATTTAATTAATGATTTAACCGATTAACTTATGTATGAAATTGCATGTACAGACCTTTTTAAAAAGGACTTTAATAGATGTATAAAAACAGGTTGCGATATTGAGCTTATTGAAAGTATTTTTGAGCACCTTGTTTTAAATGGCGAATTACCAGATAAATATAAACCTAATATTTTATCTGGTGATTATAATGGTTTTTGGAAATGTCATATTAAATCTGATTGGCTTTTAATATGGGAACTTGATAAGGAAAACAAAATAATTAAGTTGGTTCGTACAGGTTCGCAATCTGATTTGTTTTAAAGCGCAAACCAACGAATTTATAAAAAAACAATAAAAAGCTCTCTTTATAAGTTTAAAGAGAGCTTTTTAGCATTACTTATATTTTATTAGAATCACTTATTACAAAATTCAATAGCTATTGCTCGTTCATATTTCCTTTAACTTCCTTAAAAAAAGTTTAAATAGCAAAGGTTTGTAATTTTTTATTTTCAAGTTAGCTTAATGATACTGGTGAGTCCGAAAAACATTTTTGATAATACAGAATTGATACAGAATTCTATTTTAGTTTTGTTTTTAATATAAACTTTATTTAAAATGAAAAAAATAATTATTAGTGGACTATTTTTGATTTTGTTATTTTCTAATCAAATATCAAAAGCACAATCTGAATCAAAAGCATTAATTAAGGGAGTTGTAACAGAAATGACTTCAAAAAGCACTTTACCTGGTGCAAATATTGTAGTTGAAGGTACTTATAACGGAACTACAACTAACCATAATGGTGAATATTCACTTTATGTAGAACCAGGAAAGTTTGAAATAGTGATAAGTTATATTGGAAACAAATCCAAAACTCTAAGTGTTGAAGTAGCACCAAGCCAAACAAAAGTAATAAATATTTCTCTTGAGGCAAGTTCTATTGAAATAGATGATATAATTATTACGGGAGTTTTAGGTGGTCAGAAAAAAGCACTTAATCAACAAAAAGCATCAAACAACCTTAAAAGCGTAATATCCTCTGATCAAATGGGAAATTTTCCAGATCAAAATTCTGCGGAATCATTGCAGCGAATTCAAGGAATTAGTGTATTAAAAGATGAAGGCGATGGTCGATTTGTAATGGTACGTGGCTTGTCGCCAGCATTTACAAATATCAGTATTAATGGAGAGCAAATTCCATCACCAGAAAGCGAGTCTCGTTTTGTGGCTTTAGATGCAATTCCTTCAAATCAATTAGCTTCCATTGAAGTTTCAAAATCAATAACACCCGATATGGATGGTGATGCTATTGGTGGATCAATAAATTTAATAACTCCTACAGCATCAAGTCCTGAGTTATCAATATCAGGTTCTAGCGCACTAGAATATAATAACTCTTCACAAAAGCCCTCAGGTTTAGGAAGTTTAACAATTAGTAAAAGATCTGAAAATGATAAATTTGGATTTATACTGAGCGGAAGTTATTCAGCAAGTAAAAAACATTCAGAAAGATACAAATTTGACGGATGGGATGATGATGAATCGGCAAACGTTTTAGATGAAGTGAAAATTTATGATTATGAAATTGATAGAACAAGAATTGGATTTAATTCAACAATAGATTATAAAATTAACGATAAAAATAAAATCTATTTTAGAACACTGTATAGCGAACTTCGTGAATTAGAGCAAAGAAGAAGTATTGCAATGACGTCTGAATATAACGATGTAGATCTTGTTACAGATTATGAGATGGAAAATGTTTTTAAGTATCGTCCTGAGAACCAAGGAGTATATAATTTCAACCTTGGTGGTGTTCATGAGAATTCAAAATTTACATTTGATTATGAAGCAGCCTTTTCTCAAGCCTTTCAAATAACTGATGCAAAAAACGAAATGGTATTTGAAAATGCTGGAGATGTTTCCTGGATTTTTGACAACAGTAACCGTTTAAGCCCTCAAATTAC
>DAOVUO010000050.1 GCA_030632545.1 Bacteroidales bacterium | reverse complement strand
CAGGGCTCCAAGCCCTGTAAGGGTTGTGTAAGGGTTGTTGAGTAGATTATACTAATCCTTTTTCCACCAAATACTCAGCAATTTGTACCGCATTTGTAGCAGCACCTTTGCGTAAATTGTCGGCCACAATCCACATATTTATTGTGTTTGCTTGCGATTCATCAAGGCGTATTCTTCCTACAAAAACCTCGTCTTTTCCTTGGCTATATTTGGCCATAGGATAAATGTTTTCCTTAGGATTATCTTGTAGTTTTACACCTTTTGTTTGATTAAGAATATCAAAAATATCATTTATTTCAAAGTTTTTATAAAATTCGGCATTTACAGACTCGGAATGACCACCAACAACTGGTACACGAACCGCAGTAGCTGTAATTCCAATCGAATTATCGCCTAAAATTTTGCGTGTTTCGTTTACTAATTTGATTTCTTCCTTGGTATAGGCGTTTTCTTCAAAAATATCACAGTGTGCTAAGCAATTTTTGTCAATTTCGTAGGGATAAGCCATTTCTCCTTTTATGCCTTTTCTTTCGTTCTCCATTTGTTCTACTGCTTTAACGCCTGTACCAGTGATAGATTGGTATGTTGATATAACCAAACGTTTTAAATTCAGTTTTTTATGTAAATCGGCAAGTGCAACAACAAGTTGAATGGTAGAGCAATTAGGATTGGCAATAATTTTATCAGTTTTCGTTAATTCCAGTGCATTAATTTCAGGAACAATTAGCTTTTTTGTGTTATCCATTCGCCAAGCCGATGAATTGTCGATTACCGTAGTGCCATTTTCTGCAAATTTTGATGCCCATTCCAAAGAAGTAGCTCCTCCTGCTGAGAATAAGGCTATATCAGGTTTTTGTTCAACAGCATCTTTTATAGATATTATTTTGTACGGTTTTCCTTTAAAAAAGATTTTTTTTCCTATACTTTTTTCAGATGCAACTAAAAGTATTTTGTCAATAGTGAAATTTCTTTCCTCAAGTACTTTTAACATCACTGTTCCTACTAATCCAGTCGCACCTACAATCGCAATTTTCATGTATTAAAATTTCGTATTTATTCGAACCAAAATTAATAATTTCTCACATAAATAGACGTTATTTTTATAACTTGCACTTGGTTTAAATAGTAGTATTATGATTTCTATACGTAGTTTGGTTTTATTGTTAATGATGTTTGTCTTTGGTTTTGTAGCAAAATCGCAAAGCAAGCAATCCGAAACTCAGCTTGCAATGGCTTATTATAACGATAAGAAATTTGAGCAATCGGCGGATATGTTTAATAATTTATATAAAAAAACGAAATCAAAATTTTATTTTGATTATTATGTTCGGTCTTTAACAAAACTGAAGGATTTTCAGACAGCAGAAAAGGTTTTAAAAAAGCAAATCCGCTCAAATAAAGGCGAAATTAGTTATTTAGTTGATTTAGGTCATTTGTTTCAGTTGCAGAACGATTACGAAACTGCTCAAAAGTATTATGATAATGCACTTTCTAAAATGCCTCGTGATAGAAGTACAATTACACGTTTGGCCAATTCTTTTATCTCAAAGCAGGAATACGATTATGCTGAAAAAACTTATTTAGCTGCTCGTAAAGTACTTTTAGGACTTAAATTTCATCATGAGTTAGCAAATATTTATGCGGCTCAGCGCAATTATCAGAAAATGATTGACGAATATATGGAATTACTTTATGAAGCACCATCAGAGTTAAAAAATATTAAATCACGTATGCAGTATTATGTGGTTAATTCTCGCGACGAAGATTTTAAAAAATTACTTCAATCTACATTAATTAGGCGTGTGCAAAAGTTTATGAATAATCCTGTTTATAACGATTTATTATTGTGGTTTTATTTACAAGATAAAAATTATAATGCAGCAATAATTCAGGCAAAAGCTTTAGATAAGCGTTTGGGTGAAAATTCACGTAGGATTATACAAATTGGTGCTCTTGCAATTGCAAATCATGAGTTTGATGTAGCTATTAAGGCCTATGAATATGCAATTGCAAATGCCGAGCGTGCAAATTATCAAAAAGCTAGGATTGGCTTGTTAGATGCTTATTATCAGAAAGTTGTTAATGGTCTGATTAATGATGAGGAGCAAATAAATAAGTTGGAAAAAGAGTATCTTGATGCAATTAATGAATTTGGACTGAGTCATTTAACCATAAAAATCATCCGTGATTTAGCTCATTTAGAAGCATTTTATTTGGGTAAAACTAATGAGGCTATTGTTTTAATAAATAAAGCAATTGCAATAAGGAATTTGCCATATAATTTGGTGGCAATGTGTAAAATAGAATTGGGCGATATTCAGTTGCTTACTGGCGATGTTTGGGAGGCAATTTTGACTTATGGACAAGTAGAAAAATCAAATAGTGAAAATCCTTACGGACATGAAGCAAAATTCAGAAAAGCACGAGTTGCCTACTATACAGGTAAATTTGATTGGGCAAAAGCTCAACTTGATGTTTTAAAGGCATCTACAAGTAAGCTTATTGCGAACGATGCCACAGAATTATCGTTACTAATTAGTGATAATTTGAATGAAGATTCTGTTTCTATTCCGCTACAAATGTTTGCACGTGCTGACTTATATTTAGCGCAGAATAAAGATTCACTGGCTTTTTTAACGCTCGACAGTTTATTAAAGCAATATTCTTCTCATAATGTTATTGATGAGGTTTATTTTAAAAAAGCTACTGTTTTTGAGAGTCAAAATCGTATAAATGAAGCTATTATAGAGTATAATAATGTTATAGAGCAATATGGATGGGGAATATTGGCTGATAATGCTTTATATAATCTAGCAATGCTTTATGAACAAATAGGGGAGAATGAAAAAGCACTGGAGGCTTATAAAGAGCTAATGCTTAATTATGCAGATAGTATTTTTGTTCAGGAGGCTCGACAACGCTTTAGAATTTTACGAGGGGATTTGAATTCTACACTTTAGTTTTTTAAAGCTTTTATTTGGATTATCTTTGCGATATAAATTCAATTAATATGAATAAAAATAGGCTTAAGATATTTTCCACATTGCTGGTTATGAGTTTTTTAGTCATTTCTTGTAGTGAAAAAGAAGAAGGTGTTTTGTCTGAGGAAAAAATGGTTGATGTACTGAAAGAAATACATTTATCGGATGCACTATTAAATGATAAACGAATATTTGATAGGAGTATACCAGATTCAGCATTATCATATTATAGCTTTGTATGGGTTAAGCATCAAGTTAGCTTTGCTGATTTTAAAAAATCTTTAGCTTATTATACAGAAAATCCTCTTGTTTTTGAGAATATCTACGACAGTGTACTTTCTGAATTAATATATATGCGCGATTCTATTCGTGAAAATGACCAAGTTGAACTTGTAAAAGCTGGTTATAAAATGAATTTGTGGAGTCAGAAAGTTGAGTGGTCTGTTCCTAAAGATGGTGCAATAAATACGATTCGTTATAAGATAACCACTAATAATCATGGAGTATACACACTTTCGGCAAATGTAAGAATGTTTGAAAATGATAGCTCTGTAAATCAAAAAATGACAATTGTTGCCTATTATGAGGACGAGACTTTTGATGCTAATTCGGATTATAGTTTGAAAAAAGATGGTGAATGGCATAAGCTTGTGGCCAAAATACGTACTAATGAAAACAAAAAGCTTAATCGAATAGCTGGATGGGTGCTTGACCATAGTAAATTAAATGGCTCAAAACATGCCGATGTGAGAGAGCTTAAATTGATTTATTCGTCTAAATAACTCTACCTTATAAGTTTAAAGTTTGTTTTTTTATCTGATAACATATTATTGCTAATTGCTAATTGTTTATTGATAATTGTTTATTGTCTATTGATTTTTGATAATTGCTAATTGCTAATTGATTCTTTTAAGTTCGTAAAATATAGAAAATGGCATTTCCTTGGTCTTATAAACAAAAGGTAGAAATAAAAGTTGAACATAAGGAAATGCTAAAAGCCGAAAAGCATATAGCTGGATATTTAAAACAAAAGATTCAGAAGTTGAAGTATGACGATTTTTTGTTTGAGGGGCAGAATCTTAGTTTTGTTAGTTATAATAGTTTGTTTTCGGTGGCGAGTCCTATAAAATTTAGTTGGGATATTTCGGATAAATTTATTTTGGAATCGGAATTTGAAATGACGAATTTCGTTCGTTTATTAAGTTTTGTGTCATTGCTTGTTGGTTTATTAGGCAGTTTAACTTTTAGGCATTATTTAGTCCTTACTTTTTTGGCTGTATTAATACTCTACTTACTTAATTTTTTTATTTTATCGGTTTTTGTCAAAAAAATGACAAATGATGTTTTAGCTTTATGTTTTCCCGAATATATTGAATTAAAAGAAATAGAAGATAGAAAAATGAGCCTTAATTCAGATTCAGAGAATTATTCATCACCTAGTCACACTAAGTCAACCAATTTTTCAATTCATTACGATTTTACTGAGTCAAAAGAAAATTTACGTGAAAAAGAGAAGGATTAGTGCAAATTATGTTTTTACTGTAAAACATGAAGAACCTTTAAAAAATGGGATTGTTGAATTGGATGAAAATGGTACAATTCTTCGTGTTTTGGATAATCCTTCTAATCTCGAATTAGCTTCTACAGAGTTTTATAATGGAGTTCTGGTTCCAGGATTTGTGAATGCTCATAGTCATTTAGAACTTTCTCATCTTAAAAATAAACTAAGTAAACATACAGGTTTAACAGGGTTTATTGATGAATTAATGGCCGTGCGGAACAATTTTTCTGTATCGGAAAAGTATGAGGCGCAGAAAAAGGCTATTGTTGATATGTTTAGAGCTGGAATTGTTGCTGTTGGTGATATTTCAAATGGAATAGATTCTCTAGCTATTAAACGTTTAGATACTTCGGGCTTATTTTTTCATAATTTTATTGAGGTTTTGGGTTTTAATAATTCCGATGCTGAATTTGTGATGAAAAAAGCAATTCAATTACAGCAAATATTTAGCGAAATTTCATCGTCTTCAATTGTTCCACACGCTACATATTCAGTATCTTATAAGCTAATGAAGCTTATTGCTAATTGGTCGAAAAAAAATAAGGGTATTATAAGTATTCATAATCAGGAAACTTTGAGCGAAGATAGTTTGATTCGCAATAAAAGTGGCGAATTAGCTTTGTTTTTGAGTCAAAGAAAGAATAATCTAAATGATTTGATTAAAGCTGAGAGTTCAGTAGATTTAATACAGAAAGAGATTATTTCGCATCAAAAGCTTTTGATGGTTCATAATACTTTTTCTTCACTTACTGAAATTAGTAGTTTGCAAAAAGATAATGTTTATCTGGTTTTTTGTCCAAATGCTAATTTATTTATTGAAAATACTTTGCCTAAAATTGATGAATTTGCAAATCAGTTTCAGAATATTTGTTTAGGAACTGATAGTTTAGCATCAAATGGCGACTTGTCTATTTTAAGTGAAATGAAAACAATTATTGAGTTTTTTCCAAAGATACAATTTAATCAGATGTTAAAGTGGGCTACTTTAAATGGCGCACGTGCTTTAAATATTTGCGATAAATATGGTTCTATCGAAAAAGGTAAAAGTCCTAGTATAAGTTTAATTCAATATTTTGACTTTAAAAATCAAACAATTAGTGCGAAAAGTAAAATAAAAAGAATTGTTTAGTTTATTTTAATCCTTTTTCTTTTAGAAGTTTAATTAATAAATCTGGTCTATCAGTAATAATCCCATCAACCTTACTACTTATTAGTTTTTCCATTTCTCGAACATCATTAATTGTCCAGTAGTGAATATTATAACCCTTTTGGTGGGCTTTAGATATAAAATTATCTGAATTAAGAGTTATATTCTGAGCATGGGTTGGAATTGCAAGAATTTGTGTTTTAGGTCTAAAAAACTTAGATAAAAACAGTTTTTGACTAATAACAAAATTTTTGATTTCATTTTGATTTGCTGTACGAAAATATTTATTATTTGTAATTTTGCGAAAATAGGCAATTGTTGCTTCATCAAATGCAGAAATAACTACATCATTATTTTTTTTATATTTATGTAAAAGATAGGCTAAATTTCTTGCAGCTTTTTTCCCATTTTCACCTTTGTCTTTAAGTTCAATCATCATGGCGGTATTGGGATATCGACCAAGAACTTGCTCTAAACTAGGAATTTTAATTATTTTATCAGCATAAGGATTTTCGCCTTTAAAATTTTTAAAATTTTTGGCAAAATTAAGCTGCTTGATTACTAAAAGTGAGAATCTAGTAAGTTTTCCTTTCCCATTTGAGGTGCGGTCTAAACTTTCATCGTGCAAACATACAAGTTGACTATCTTTAGTTATTCTGACATCCATTTCTAATAAATCAACGCCTAAAGCAATAGAACTATCAAAAGCAGTAATTGTATTTTCGGGAAATAGAAGTCTAGCTCCTCGATGTGCAATTACTAAAGGTCGCTCATTTGAATTATAGTTAAATTTGTTCTCTCTTTTTTTATAGTTAGGCGTGTAATCAAGTACGATGAGAAGAATTACTATAATCCCAATTGTTGAAAATATTTTTTTGCGAATGTTTGATTTCATTGTTTTGTTTGCTAATATAACTTTTAAATATATAAATCAAATTTACGTTTATTTTATTAAAAAATCTAAACCATTTAATAATTGAGTTTACTCAAAAAACTTGCCATACGCTTGTATTTGTAAAACACGAAAGTATATTTGTCCTATTTTTAGTTAATTAATAAGATTGTTAGTCCAGTAATTTAACAAATTTGACTTTTCGGCGTTAACTCATAATTAGTGTTTTTAGAAATATATGTTGTTTGATGTTTGTAAAGATTGAAAAATAAGAATCGGGGTTTTTTCCAGATTCTTATTTTTTTGCATTTATTTTCCTATGTTTTTAATGGCATTTTCAAGTCTTAAAACACTTTCATCTTTTCCAATAATTTCAAGTATATCAAATAAATGAGGCCCTTTTGCTGCACCAACAATTGCAAGCCGGAAGGCATTCATTACAGCACCCATATTTAGCTCGTTTTCCGAAATATAGGATTTTACCTTTTCCTCTAATATCGCACTCGTAAAATTATCTATTCCCTTTATAATTTCATTAATACTTTCAATTATCGTTGGACTTTCTTCTTTCCATCTTTTTTTAACTGTTTTTGCATCATATTCAGTTGGTGTAATAAAGAAAAAATCGCTTTGTGGCCAAAAATCACTTACAAATACCGAGCGTTCTTTCACTAATTCTACAATTTTTTCAATTTTTGCTAAATCAGCTTTAATGTCTTTTGTGTTTAATATTTTTTGAAACTCCAAAGCTAAATTTGCATTGCTTTTTTCCCTTAAATAATGCTGATTGAACCATTTTGCTTTTTCTGGGTCAAATCGAGAGCCTGATTTTCCCACTTTTTCAAGTGAAAATAGTTCAGTCAATTTTTCAAGACTGAAAAATTCTTGTTCAATGCCTGGATTCCATCCTAATAGAGCTAAAATGTTATTTAAAGCATCGGGGAAATAGCCGCTTTCTCTGTATCCTGCTGAAATCTCATTGGTTTTCGGGTCTTTCCATTCTAAAGGAAAAACAGGAAATCCCATTTTATCACCATCACGTTTACTTAGTTTTCCTTTACCCTGAGGTTTTAATATTAGTGGTAAATGTGCAAATTCTGGCATTTCGCTTTCCCATCCAAATGCCTTATAAAGCAATACGTGCAAGGGTAGGGAAGGGAGCCATTCTTCTCCTCTAATTACGTGACTAATTTTCATTAAATAATCATCTACAATATTTGCTAAATGATAGGTTGGCATTCCATCCGATTTAAATAGTACTTTGTCGTCTAATAGTGATGAATTTACAGTAACTGCTCCTCTAATAATATCATTTACTACAATATCTTTATTTGCTGGCATTTTAAATCGGATAACGTAATTTTCGTTGGCAGCAATTTTTTCTTCTACAATTTTTGCATCTAGTGTCAATGAGTTTTTCATCTCACTGCGAGTATGCGCATTATATTGTTGAATAGAGGATTTTTGTTCCTGAAGTTTTTTGCGCATTGCATCTAACTCTTCTGGTGTGTCAAATGCGTAGTATGCATTGCCATTTTCTACTAATTGCTGTGCATGTTTTACATAAATCTCTTTTCGTTCCGATTGCCTGTATGGGCCATATTCACCAGGATTTTCCACAGATTCGTCGGGTGGCAGACCAAGCCATTTCAACGAATCTATTATGTATTGTTCTGCCCCTTCAACATATCGTGCTTGGTCAGTATCTTCAATACGTAATAAAAAATCGCCCTTATGTTTTTTTGCAAACAAATAATTAAATAATGCAGTACGAACTCCACCAATATGTAATGGTCCAGTTGGACTTGGAGCAAAACGTACTCTTACTTTTCTTGCATTCATGTATTTAATGTTTTTTTAATGTTTTTCTGAAATACGGGGCAAATATATTGTTTTTTTACTTATAGCTAAACTGATTCTGGAAATAGCTTATTTATAATCATTTTTGTGCCGCCAGTATTATTTTCAATATAACTTCTATTACTATTTCCACTTTGGATTCTTTCTTTTTCATTATCAATTAATAAATTGAGTTTTTGTTGTAGCTCTGTTTTGTTTTTTATGGAAAAAGCTCCTTTATTTTCGAGCATATCTAATGCCTCTTTAAATTTACGATATTTAGGACCAATAATAATTGGTAAGCCAAATGTTGCAGGCTCTAATGTATTATGTATTCCTGTGCCAAAACCCCCACCAATATATGCTATTTCAGCATATTGATATAAGCCAGAGAGCATTCCAATATTATCAATAATTAGCACTTTTTTATCGGCAATATTCTCAGGATTAGTTGTTGAAAATGTAATATACGGTTTTTCAAGTTGCTTTTTTATTGAATTAATATGCGATTCGTGAATTTCGTGAGGTGCAATAATAAATTTTACATCTTGTTTACATTGGTTGATAAAATCTAAAAGTAATTTTTCATCTTCAGGCCAAGTGCTTCCTGCAATTATAATTAATTTATTATCTTTAAATTTATTCATAATTTCACTCGGTTTACATTGTTTTGCAATTTGTGCAACACGGTCAAATCGAGTATCACTACTTACAGCAATGTTGGAAAACCCAATTTTGTTGAGTAAATTTTTCGAATATTCATTTTGTACATAAAAGTAGTTGAATGATGTAAGCATTTTTCTATTAAAGCCACCATACCATTTAAAAAAGATTTGTGATTTTCTGAATAATGCTGAAATTAAGTATGTTGGAATGCTTTTTTTATGTAATTCATTCAAATAATGATGCCAAAAATCATATTTTACAAAAATAGCCATTTTGGGTTTGATAGTACGAATGAAAAATTGTGCATTTTTTGCTGTATCTATCGGGAGATAGCTTACATATTCTGCCAATTCATAATTTTTTCGTATTTCATAACCTGATGGTGAGAAAAAGGTTACTAAAATTTTTTCATCTGGATAGCGTAATTTAATTTCTTCAATTAGTGGTCTTCCTTGTTCAAATTCGCCTAATGATGAAATATGAAACCAAATGCAATTATGAAGTGTTGGTGCAATTACATTTAAGTGCTTTAATGTGTTTTTTCTGCCGTGTATAAAACTGTGTGCTTTTTTATTGAACGGCGAAATAAGTATTGCGGCTAGATAATAGAGTTTGATGGCTAAGTTGTAGATTATTAGCATTGTTTAGAATATTAAAATATTGGTATTTCCCAGTTAATTTTTTGCTGATTTGTTTTTTGCAAATATTCATTTGCTTTTGAATATGGTTTTGAGTCCCAAAATCCATTATACGCTGAAAGTGGCGATGGGTGAGCCGATTTTATGATTAAATGTTTTTGCGTATCTATCAATGTTGCTTTTGATTGTGCAAAATTTCCCCAAAGTATAAATACTAGATTGTTTTTTTGTTCTGATAGTCTTGTAATTAATGAATTAGTAAAATTTTGCCATCCTAATTTTTTATGCGAGCTTGGTTTATGAGCTTCAACCGAAAAAATGGCATTTATTAGTAATACACCTTGTTTTGCCCATTTAGTAAGCTCTCCATGAAAAGGAATTTCAATATTTAAGTCAGTATTTAATTCCTTATATATATTGCGTAATGAAGGAGGGAGTTTGATGCCTTTGTTTACCGAAAAAGCAAGTCCATTGGCTTGATTTTCGTTGTGATATGGATCTTGTCCTAAGATAATTATTTTAGTTTTATCTAGTGGAGATAATGATAGGGCATTAAATAGTTTATTTTTAGGTGGATATATAGTTTTTTCTTTGTATTCTTCCACAAGTTTCTCGGATAATGAAATAAAAT
>DAOVUO010000035.1 GCA_030632545.1 Bacteroidales bacterium | reverse complement strand
CAAATGACAGCTTTGCCAATTGAAATTCCTGTTTCTTATCAGGAAATGGCACATTGTTTAGATAAATCATTAACAAAAATAGAAACTGCAATTTTAAGTGTTTTGGAACAAACACCACCAGAATTGTACGCCGACATTTTCAAAAATGGAATATGGCTTGCTGGCGGAGGTGCATTGCTAAGGGGGCTTGATAGAAGAATTGGTGAAAAGACTAATTTACCAGTACATGTTGCCGCTGAGCCTTTACACGCAGTTGCTCGAGGCACAGGTATTGCACTTAAAAATGTTGGTATTTTTAAATTCCTAATTAGATAATATTTTTTGAGCTCATTGTTATTAATAATGAGCTCGAATTATTTATAAAACTTCATATGGAAACACTCATTAGGTTTTTTTATAAATACAGTTACACTCTTCTATTTATTTTATTAGAATTTATTGCATTTAATCTTATTATAGCTAATAACGACATAAAAAAGCAACGTTTTGCAACAAGTGCAAACAGCTTCACAGCTTTTTTTCAGAAAAAAGTTAATACAATCAGCGATTATTTAAATCTAAAAGAGCAAAATGACATTTTGTTTCAACAACTAAGTCTGCAAAATGCAAATTCTGCTAAACTTTATAAAATAAACACTACTAAATTTAAGATTCTGCAAGATTCCAGTAAAGTATTGATGTACGAATATATACAGGCAGAAGTTATTAAAAATTCGGTTAATTTAAAATACAATCATTTTACTCTTGACGCAGGAACTAAGCAAGGAATAGAAGTGGGAATGGCAGTTATTGCACCTAGTGGAATTGCAGGAATTATTCGCGAAACTAGCCCTAATTTTAGTGTTGCAATCTCATTACTAAATATTGATTTAGGAATAAGTGCGAAACTAAAAAATCATCATTATTTTGGGTCTATAAATTGGAACGGCCGATCTGATTATAAATTAACCCTTGATTTTATTCCAAATAGATTGAGTATTACTGAAGGTGACTCAATTGTAACAAGCGGCTATTCTTTTATCTTCCCAAAAAACATAACTATTGGAACTGTTTCAAAAATAGAAAAAGACATGTCTACGAGTTTTTACAAATTACAAATTCAGCCAAGTGTTTCATTTTCGTCTTTAAATAAAGTATGGATTATAAAAAACTTATTAAACGAAGAGCTTAAAAAACTAAACGAAAGCACCAGATAAAAACATAATTCCACTAAATTTGCAATTTTATATTTAAAAGTGCAGACTCAATTGAATCATTTTTTATATTGATTAACTCAAAGTCAAATTGATTAAATTTAGTTTTAACTTCTGATACAAATTCATGCCTTACAAGCCATACATAAATAATTTTGCCTTTATTTTCAAGCTCATTAACAACAGAAAACCAACCGTCCTCATTTATTTCTAAACGACCAACTTCATCAATAAATATAATTGATGCTTCGCTATTTTGTACTAATTCTTTGCCAAACTTCAATGCATCAGGATTAAAATAAAAACGTCCTATTGATGGCCAATCTTTAGTTCTATTTATAGTACACAAATCTATACTTTTAGCATTCCCAATCGGCTCAAGCTCATATCCAACACATTTATTACTATCAATATATACTGATTTCGAAAGAAAACCACCTACAATATAATTTTCAGATTTTAATGCTTCAATCAGTTTTGAAGCAAATTGAGTTTTTCCTTGTTGCTTACCGCCACATATAATAAAATGCTTTTTTACATTTTTTGAAAAATGTGCGTATAGAATCTCAGATAACTCTAACATGTTTTTTATAAGTAAAAATGGCCTACGAATATTATCTTTAATAGATGGAGTATTTTCAATTATAAATGGAAGAGCAGAAAATGCTAACTGAACAGATTCGTAAAGAGGACGAAAACCTTGCTTAAATAATAATGATTGAATTATTGGACTACGCAATTCTACACTTAAAGCAGAAAAACCAACAAGTATAACTACTGCTCTTAAATTTAGCTTTAATCCTGCAATTAATCCACTTGGATGAAAAATATTTCCATTTTTATAACCATTCCAAAATAGGGCTGCAACAAAAGTTATAAATAATGCTTGCGCCCAAAAACTCATTTTTTTTAAATGTCGAATTGAATTTTTATAGCGAATAAATACACTTAATGTATATACAATCACAAAAATAAGTGCAATAACAATGTTTTGGGAATTTACAAGATATATAATTACAATAATAAAAATGAGATGAGAAAAAAGAAGTAATACTGAATATTGTTGCTTTTGATGAGAAAAAAAAGACTCCTCCTTCTGTGAAAAATACTTGCGATTTACATTTCTAGCGTCAATTGAAATATATTTTTTACCATAATAATAACCTAGTAGTGCAGAAATTAATCCAGCAAATACATATATCAAAGATAAAATCAAAAGTAAGAATATTGGCGACAAATCTTCATGACCAATCTGCTTTACAGCAAAATAATATAAATTTTCAAAAATCTTTATTAAATCAAATCCATAGATTATTAATAAAGTAGCTACTTTATGTAAAATTGTACTAAAAACTGCAACTGCACCACCTATAAGCACCCCAATAGCATTTACACCAAAAATGGAAATAGCCATCTCAATCAATATTCCCTCGGCAAGAATGCCAGTCATTGGACCAATAATTATAGCACTTGGCGAAATTGATTTCATTAATGCAGTAATTAACGAAGCCCGCCAAATAATGCCCCGTTCTGGCCATATTTGCAAAAATGCTATCATTATTACCACACTACTCATTGACAAGACTGTTCCAGCCAATGGAAATCCAATATTATGTAAAAAGCTACCGACTAAGATTTCTAATGAAGCCCACAAACTACCAATAACACTAGCCTTTTTCCATTTTTCACTAATTACATCTCCCACAAATAAAAAATTAAAATAAGTAGTTAAAACTATTAATAATTCCGCTAAACTTTACCAAAGCTGCATTTTTGCAACAGACACAATACTAGCAATCAGAACATTACCTAAGTAGTGAATTATTAATCTCAAGCTATTTGTATTATCTAAAATCAAAATTCCGAAAATAATAAATAATTCCGAACGATTAGCATGTAAACGAAAATAAATTTCAGCATCTAAAATTTTCAATTTTTGTTATCTTTAATTAACTTTATAACTAACTTTATGCAAAACATAAAAAAATGAAATCACTATTATTTACTGCCTTCATATTTTTAACAATTAGCTTACAAGCACAGCCAGAAATTGAAAAACTTAATGAAATTAAAAATCTAGGGGCAAAAATAAACACAAACAACATAGAAGGTGAGCCTAAAATATCATCTGATGGTAACACACTCTATTTTACTCGCAGAAACGACAGAAGAAATGTTGGAGGGAAAAATGATGATGGTGATATTTGGTTCTCAAAACTTTTAGAAGACTCTAGTTGGACTGAGGCAAAAAATTTAGGAAAACCTGTAAATAATTATTCTTTTAATCAAGTAATTGCCATTCATGCTGGAGGAAAAATAATGCTTATTAGTGGTGAATATCAGAATGATAAACATTCAGACATTTACATTACTGCTCTGAGCCAGTTGGGTTGGTCGACTCCCAAAATTATACCTTTCGAAAATTTAAGTTTTAAAAATGATGATGCAACATACTCTGCATCATCGGATTTAAAAATATTAATACTTTCAATGAAAAACTATAATAATGGAATTGGAAAAAATGATTTATATGTAAGTAAAAGAACAGCTGAAGGAAATTGGTCTGAACCAATTAACCTAGGCGATTCGGTAAACACTCCAGATGAAGAACTTTACCCAATCATTGCTCACGACAAAAAGACACTTTATTTTTCATCGAAAGGACATAAAGGCTATGGTGATTTTGATATTTTTATGACTAAACGACTAGATGAAGATTGGAATAATTGGTCAACACCCCAAAATTTAGGAAAAAAAATCAATACCATTGGCTATGACGCTGATTTTACATTCGATGCAAAAAACCAATTTGCATATATTAGCTCAGATATGGAATCTGTTGAGGATTTTGACATTTACCGATTAGAAATACCTAAACAAAATAAACCAAGTGCAGTTGTTATTCTAGCAATTGATATCAAAAACCTTAATAAATCACCAAATATCATATATTCAGTTGTTTGTAAAGATTTAATAAATGATGCTATAATAACAAAAGAAGATTCTGTTCTTGATAATTTTGACCTAATTCTTTCTGTTGGGAAAGACTATAAACTTGAGATTTCGGCTCAAAATTATCTCACTTTTGTTGATACAATCAAATTAGCAGATAAACAAAATTTTCAAACAATTAGCTCAAACTACACTCTACTACCTACTTCTAAACAATTTAATTTTAATCAAACAACTCAAATTGAAAATAGTATTAATTATAACTCCGTCAATATCGAAAACCTTGATAGTCTTCTTAATCAAGTTAATTTTCAAGTAAAAAAATCATCTTCAAGAAAAAAACTAATTCCAGTTAAAGCTCTGGAAACTAAGCAATCGTTTACTATTATAATAAATAGTCTGACTTTTGAAACAGGCAAATCAAGCTTAAGTGAAGAAGAAACAAAAATGTTGAAAGAACTTGCAATGGAATTAAATTTCAATAAAAATCTTATGCTAGAAATAATTGGTCATACTGATAATACAGGCTCAGAAGCCACAAATCTTAGACTTTCGAATATACGAGCAAAACAAGTAGCTAATCATTTAATCAATTTAGGAATAGATGAAAACAGAATTACTCACAAAGGAATGGGCGAATCACAACCTGTTGCTCCTAACGATAATATAGAGTACAGAAAATATAATCGTAGAGTAGAATTTAGAATTTATTTAAAAAATTAGGTGTTATTTTGTATGAACCTAATATTATCTAAAAATTTATTACTGTAAAAGCGAGGATTAAAAAGTGGATTAAAAACTATATTGCGAGTATTTATATCGTAATATCCCCGTACAAAATACTTTGAAAGTGTAAACAAATAATCATCCTCATATTCAACAGGCAAGCTTTCGCTTAAAACATTAAAATTATCAATATGACGACTACCCTTTTGCTTAATTTGCTCATTTACCTTTTCAATTATCGACTCAGCAATAACCATTACAATAGCGTATTTGCCATACGCTCTACGTAGCTGAAACCAATAATTTAAATAAACCTCATCAATTACAATTTCATCTGTGGTTTTATAAAACGAGTCGTAATACTTAAAGCCCTCGTCAATAATTTTTCTCGCAATCTCTTCTTTACTAGTATGATGTAAAAAAAGGATATATTTTCCATCTTTAGGCATTTCTAGCAATCTCAAAAACTTACTATTATAATACTTACTCATGAAACTAAGCTTAATTGGCTTTACACAAAGGTAAAAAAAGAATGCAAGTTTATTTATCAATAGCAGCCCATTGTTCGGGGCAAACTGTTAAATCTTGTCAAAGCCATTATGAACAAACACATATAACGCTCATAATCAACAACTCAACACTAAAAAATAAAAAAAACTATAATTCCAAATCTATATCATGCAATTCGTGCCAAGCTAAACCATGTTTATTTAATTCTGCCATAAATGGGTCAGGATTAAACTCTTCCACATTAAATACTCCAGGTTTATTCCATTTTCCTTGCAAAAACAACATTGCACCAATCATTGCTGGCACACCCGTTGTATAACTTACTGCCTGTGTACCAGTTTCCTTATAAGCATCTTCGTGACTGCAATTATTATAAATATAATATGTCTTTTCTATACCATCTTTAATTCCACTAATTCTACAACCAATAGAGGTTTCGCCAGTATAATTTTCGCCTAAATCTTGAGGATTTGGCAACACTTCTTTTAAAAATTGCAAAGGGACAATTTTGCAACCATTAAATTCAATAGGCTTAATACTATCCATCCCAATATTTTTAATAACACGTAAATGTGTTAAATACTCTTGTCCAAAAGTCATCCAAAAGCGAGCTCTTTTGATTGTTGGAAAATTCTTAACTAAAGACTCCAACTCCTCGTGATACAATAGATACGATTCACGCTCGCCAATATTTGGATATTTTAAACTTTTATGAATTTCCTGTGGCTCAGTTTCAATCCATTGTCCATTCTCAAAATACTTAGCTTTTTGAGTTATCTCACGAATATTAATTTCGGGGTTAAAATTTGTTGCAAAAGCCTTTCCATGGTCACCTCCATTACAATCAACAATATCCAAGTAATGAATTTCGTCGAAATGATGCTTTGCTGCATACGAAGTAAATACCTGAGTAACACCTGGATCAAACCCACAACCAAGAATTGCGGTTAAGCCTTTTTCCTTAAATTTTTCCATATAAGCCCACTGCCAGCTATATTCAAACTTAGCCTCATCAATTGGCTCATAATTAGCTGTATCCAAGTAGCTTACATTTGTCTCCAAGCATGCATCCATAATAGCCAAATCCTGATACGGAAGAGCCACGTTTACAAGTAAATCTGGTTGAAAAGACTTAATTATAGCCACAGTTTCGGCTACATTATCAGCGTCTAGTTTAGCTGTTTTTATATTCTTACTACCTGTTGCCTCAGCAATAGCGTCGCATTTCGATTTTGTACGACTTGCAATCATTATTTCTGTAAATATCTCAGGCAACATAAGCATTTTACGAATAACAACGGTGCTCACACCACCTGCACCTACTACAAGTACTTTACTCATTATTCCAAAATTTTTAATTTATAAACCAAATTTGTTTAAATTAACTAAGGGATTGTTCCGAAATAACTTGACGCTTTCAACTTGTTAAAAAACAAAATAACTTGGTTTAAAACTGTCAATTTATTCCATCACAATCCCTAAGTATTAAGAATCCGTTTTCCTTGTCTATACTCACCCAGAATTGCTAAGTTAATCAATAAAGGTTTAATTGCGTTAATCGCTTGAAAATATTTTTCGCTTGTATCAAAACATAAATCCACAAAAAACTCATATTCCCATTCCTCTCCTTGAATTGGTAAAGATTGAATTTTCGTGAGATTCATATCATAAAATGCTAAAATTGATAATATCTGTGACAAACTACCTTTTTTATGTGTTAACACAAAACTAATACTTGCTTTATTAACCTCATTACTAGAAGTAAAAACAGAATTATTAGGTTTTAAAATCAAAAAACGTGTTTGATTTAAGTTAATTGTCTCAATATCCTTTGCCAAAATATCAAGACCATACAATTCAACTGCTCTTTCGCCAGCTATTGCACCAGTAGTTTTTGATTGATTATCGGCAATTTCTTTAGCACTCAAAGCAGTATCAATTGCATTAATCAATTTTATATGAGGATATTGACGAAAGAATTTTTCTGTTTGCAAAATAGCCATTGGATGGGAATAAACCTCTCTAATATCCATGATAGAAACACCTGGTAATGCTAATAAATGCTGACTAATTTTAAGGTAAATTTCACCAGCAATTTTTAAATTAGAGAATCTCAATAACTTATAATTTGGCAAAATACTACCACCAATTGTATTTTCAACAGCCATTATCGCATGATCTGCCTGCCCATTTTCAACAACCTCAAATAAATCATTAAAACTTAAACATTCAATAATTTCAATCTCTTCTTCAGCATAATAATGCTCGGCAGCTACCTGATGGAAAGCCCCCTTAACACCCTGAATGGCAATCTTTTTCATTAATTAATATCTTTTAAATTATTTATTGCGACTAATCTTCTATGTCGCTTTAAGGCAAGTACTTAAATCGGTTCAAATTCAATTCCAGACTCTTTAAGTATCTTATACACATCGTCAATACCATTAGTTTCCATTAAACTTGCTCTAATTTGATGAGCATTTTTAAATGAATTTATATAAATTTTAAAAAAACGTTTTAGTACGGCAAAATTCTTAGTATTTTTCCAAGTTCTATCAAAAAGTTCTGTATGTGCCCAAAGTAATGCCAATTTCTCCGCTGGGGTTCTCTCTTTAAGACTTTCAGCAAAAAAAAACGGATTCATAAAAATACCACGTCCAACCATTACACCATCAACACCATATTCAGCTATTTTTTTATGAGCTGACTCCATGGAAAAAACATCACCATTGCCTAAAATAGCAATTTCAGGATTAAGTTGATTTCTTAAGTCCAAACCTTTTTTTATTTCAGTCCAATCTGCTTTATTTTCAGACATATCCTTTTGTATACGTCCATGAATAATTATTGAATCTGGATTTGCTTCAATTAAAGTATTAATCCATTCCTCTGTAACAACTTTACTCAAACCCACTCTTGTTTTTACACTTATTGGTAAATCTGTTGCTTCTTTTGTGGCGGCAATTATTTCCTTTGCTAATTCAGGCTCACCAATTAATGCCGAACAAGCACCTTGCTTTACTATCTTTTTAACTGGGCATCCCATATTAATATCAATCCCATCAAACTGATACTCTTCATTAATCATTTTAGTTGCTTGAAAAAATTTCTGAGGATTTCTACCCCATATTTGTGCAACAATCTTAGTTCCCTTTTTTTTATGGGCTGCTTTTTCCGACTCATTTACGAACAATCGATGTTTAACTTTATCTCTGCCTATCTCGTGGCATAAACCATCTGTTGATGTAAATTCAGTATAATAGATATTTAAATTTTCGGGTGATGAAATACCTAATATAATCTCACGAAATACAGTATCCGTAACATCTTCCATAGGAGCCAAAGCAAAAAATGGTCTATTTCTTTCTTTCCAAAAATTGAGTGATTTACTCATCTGATTCCGTGCAATAAATTTTGTCAAAAATAAACAATTTCAAGCTTTTTGTAAAAAGAAAAAGGCTCAGTAAGAATTCCCCACCAAGCCTAGTATAAATAAAATATTTTAGTCTAACGCTGTGCAGTAACATCGGCGGTTAAAACCGAGCCACCTTCATTACCCCAACTATTTAAAACATAATTAACAACGTCTCTTATTTCTTCATCAATCAATCCTGTTGCAGGAGTCATCATTCCACCAGGATATTCAACATCATTTACAGTAACAGGCTCTTTTGTACCATAAATTGAAGTTTTAATTACTGCATTTTTATCACTAAGAACAAAATCAGCACTTGCTAATGGAGGAAAAGTTCCATCAACACCCTGTCCGTCAACTTGATGACAAGTTTGACAAAGCCCTTTACCAGTGTAAATAGATTCTCCAGCAGAAATTGAAGCCTCCAAATCAAACTCAGAAGTCATAGCGATGTCCTCTGTTTCAGTTATTGCAGTTTCCTCTGTGTGAGTTTCTTCTTGCTTAATTTTAGTTTCACCACCACATGAAAGCATAAATGAAACAAAAACACCAATAATTATAAGTAATGCAATTTTTTTCATAATATTAAAATTAAGTTAAAAAACATAAGATAGGGAAAAGCTCAATGCTTCTTCCCTATACTTATTTTCTGATTACTCAGCGTTTTCTTCTGTTTGTGTAGAATCAGCAACGATTTCTTCTGTTGTTGCTTCTGGTGCTACTTCTTCTGTTTGAGTAGAATCAGCAACTACTTCTTCTGTTGTTGTTGCTGTTGCTTCTACTTGCTCTGTTTGAGCTTCTTCGTTCGCTTCTGCTGTTTTTTCATCATTACACGCTGTAAATGCAAACGTTACAGCAAATATAGCTGCTACTGCTAAATAAGAAAGCTTCTTCATAAAAAAATGATTTGGTTAAAAAATACGGCCGTAAAAGTAATAAAATTTCCTAATTCATTGTTAAAAAACTGTAATCTTTTCAACATCATTACTGTTTTTTTTTTTTTTATATCATATTTTTCTCCATTTTAGCAGACAGGCTTAAAATTTCAGGACTAATACTTGCTCCTATTTATGAAAGCTAAGTCAATAACAAGCACTATTACAAGCATCAATTTATCCAAGCGTGCTCGCAAACTTTTACTAACAACATTCCCAAATGCTATAAATATCATATATTTGCAAGCAATAAAATACTTAATAAACAAAATAGTGCTAAAAAAAATATTTCTTTTACAAATAAGCCTACTTTTCGCAATCAATATTACTGCCCAGTATAAACCACTTGTTTACAATGTGTACATGCATACTGGAATGATTGTAAAAAACTGGCTTACAGACGATTTCCCTAAACGCTACCCATCTGCACTTTTGGAACTAAACTTAAGTAAACAATCTTTAGGCTCTGAAAATTGGCATCAATATTATGGTTATCCACAAGTTGGACTTTCTATTTTTACAGGGTATTTGGGTAATCAAAAAGAATTTGGCAGTCCATTTGGGATTGTTCCAACAATTACGCTTGGAGCATTAAAAAAAGAAAAATGGGATTGGAAATTAACTATTGGAATGGGGCTCACATATTTCACTCAGCCCTTTGATAGCATTACAAATCCACACAATATTTTAATTGGTTCATCTATTACAAATCTCTCTTTTGCAAGATTTTGGGTAAACAGAACAATTAACGAAAATATTTCTGCAAGACTAGGCTTTACAGTAATGCATGCATCAAATGCTCATTACCAAATACCTAATGTGGGCATGAATATTCCTAATTTTTCCGTAGGTTTTAGTTATTCTCCAACAGATTTTTCAATAATAGAAAAATCTAAAAATAAAATATCCAACAAACGATGGTATTTCAATACTCGCTTAGGCTATGGAATTCATGAATTTGCTGAAACCATTAAGCCTGTTGGCACTCCTAAATACAAAATCTATGTTTTTTCTCCTTATATGAGCAAACGAGTTGGAAATTTAGGTCAAATTGACATTGGTGCATCAATTAAATATTACGAAAGTTTTTATATCAAAAATATTGAGTTAGAGCTATTTCCAAGCTTTGAGAAGAAATATGCCTCTGTTGGAAGCTTAATGCTTGGCTACGAATTTCTACTTAATCGTTTTAGTTTATTAGCACAAGGTTTGCTCGATGTATATAATCCGTTTTATATTGCATACGATGAATACATGACTAGAGGAAAAAATTACCGATTATTTTTAGAAACTTGGACTAGTTCTAGGCTTGGACTACAATATTATTTTTGGGATACCGAAACTCGCAAAGGCCCAAATACCTTTGTAGGACTATTTGTAGATGCAAATTTTGGTGAAGCTGATTTTGTTGAATTTTCTTTAGGATTTAAGTTTTAACGCATAATGCTTGCTAAATTAGTTTTGATTTCTCTGTAAAGTATTCACTTTCTAGGCCTTGATTGTATCCAGTAGGTTCAAAATGAATTGTAGCATGTATATCAAACTTTTTGAAAAACAAATTTTCAATCAAAGTTGCAATATCATGAGCACGCATAAAACTTGCATCTGAACTTAATTCAATATGACAAGAAAGTTCGATATGATCGCCATAACGATGTATTTTATAAGCATGTAAATTAGCATCAAAACCAAGTAAATCAAATGCTTCTGTCTCCAATTTTCCTATTAACTTATCCGATGGCATCTCGCCTAAAAGCATTTCAATTGGCTGTTTAATAATATCATAAGATGTTTTTCCTATAAAAACAGCCACAATTAAACCTAAAACTCCATCAATCCACCAGAAATAAGTATTAAGAAAAATTCCCAACAATATAATAAAGGACGAAATAGCATCTGAGCGATGATGCCAAGCATCTGATTTCATGCTTGTTTTACCCGATTTTCTGTAAGCATGCATGCTATATTGCGCCATGCCTTCTTTAGCCAAAATTGAGAAAATTGTAACTACTATTGCCCAAAAGCCAAATTCTGTTGACTCCTTATTAATAATAGCACTTCCAGATTTTAATAAAAACTCAAATGCCACAATACTTAGCATAACTCCCACAATAATAGTAGCAATT
>DAOVUO010000404.1 GCA_030632545.1 Bacteroidales bacterium | reverse complement strand
CGTAGCTTAATCCTAATCCAAATCCTTTTACATCGTGTCTATTCCCAGTTGAAACACGATAAAATTTATCAAAAATTTTCTTTTGATCATCTTTCGACATTCCTATTCCTTTGTCCTGAATTTCAATTTGAACACCATGTTTGGTATTGCTTGTGCGTACTTTTATAAAAGGTTTATTTTGGGAATATTTTACAGCATTATCGAGTAAATTAAAAACAACATTTTTAATATGATGTTCATCTGCTTCTACTACAGAGTTTTTAGCTCTTAATTCAATTTGTATTTCGCCTTGTTTATTATTTACATTAATACGGAAGTTTTCTAAAACTGATTCTGCTAATTCGTTTAGACTAACATCTTTAATCTTGAAATTAATATGACCTTTATCAAAGGCCGCCATTTGCAGTATTTTTTCCACCTGAAAACTTAGACGTTTTGTCTCGTCTTCAATTAGTTGCGATAATTTAGGCGTGTTTTTTATTTCAGCAGGAATACTTTCGTCTTTGAGCATTTGTGTTGCCAATAGCACTGTTGATATTGGTGTTTTAAGTTCGTGGGTCATATTATTAACGAAATCGTTTTTCATTTCGCTCAATTTTTTCTGACGAAAAATAATGAAAAGAGTACTTGTGAAAATACCTAATATTATCAAAATTAAAACTATTGAAGAGGCAGCTATTGGCCCAAAAGTACGCAATAAAGCTTTTGTTTTTTTAGGAAAATAAACCTGTAAGTAGTAAGGACGATTAAAGAAATCGTTTCGGAAAAGAATTATCTTATATATTTGGTCTTCTTTTTTAAGGGGGAAATTATCCGAAGCATAAATTGTTTTATTTTGTCCATCGTTTACCAAAAACTCAAAATCTACTGGAATTCCATTATTCTGTAAATCTCGTTGAATTATACTGTACCAAATTTCTGGGTCAAAATTGTTTTCAAGTTTATGGTCATCAACATTAATTATTTTATCTACAATTGCTTCAACCATTATTGCTCTTGACGAAGAATCATTATTTACTATTTGTAGACGACCTGTTTTCGGGTTGACGAAATAAGCTTGATCTGTTTCGCTTGAATCTTGAATATTTATATAGTCTGAAATAGAATCGTTCCAAAAATATATGTTTGCATTTGGACTTTTGTTGGTTCTAAGGATTCCTTTTTTGCCGTCGTACTCAAATTTTATTTGAAGAGTATCATTACTCGATTGGATTAAATATTCGTAATTACTTCGGACTTGTTTGTGCGAACCTGGTTTAAATACAAAGTTACTGCTTACAGAGTTCCATGTTGTATGAATTTCCAAATCATTAACTGCTTGAAATAGTGCTCTACGTACCATGTGGTCGAATTGATTTTCACGTACTACCAAGGCACTTTTTATCCAAAAATATTGAACAAATATTAAACCTAATAAGGTAATTGTCATTATAATTGATAAAATCCAAATCCACTTTTTCATATTAAAAAAAACTTTCCACTTTTGTTATTGTGCTTGCAAATGTAACTTAAATTTTACGTGTCTATTTCTTTGCTTAACAATCTTTAACTTCACTTAAAGTCAGTTAACGTAAGTCTTACTTACTTTTGTGTTGCATCAATCTTAAATAAATAGTCAAATGAAAAAACAGATTTTAGTTACTGCAATTTTAGGATTTAGTCTCCTATTTGCAAGTGCAGTTTTTGCACAAGAGAAAAGCGAATTTACCATTAGTGTTACAAAAAATGGTGAAAAAATTATAGATACAACTTTTAGTTCCGAAAATGAGATTGGACTTTCTTCTACTCTTTTTAAATTAGGCAGTAAATTTATACCTAAGATGCAAGGTAAAAAAGATTTTAAATGGGTTCAAGGCGATTCATTAAAAGTAGTTGTTTTAGAGGATGGTAATCATACCAGAATTTTAAAAATGACTAGTGGCGATAGCTTGGTTAAAGAGATAATTATTAAAGAAGCACCTCATAAAATGATATTTGTTGAGGAGGCTGAAATGCACGGTGAGCATGGCGAAGAAGTAATTATTCATAAAGGAGGTAATGAAAAAATGATTTGGGTTACCGAAGAAACTGAAGAAGGTGAAGAAGGCCAGATTGTGAAAAAAATAATTATCAAATCGGCTGGTGGAGCTGAGCACGAGCACGGTGAACATAGGTATATCTACAAATCAGAAGAAGGTGGCAATATTATTATCGAAATTGAGGACGAAGAAGGCGAGCATAAGCACAAAGAAATGAAAGTTCATAAGGAGATTAAAGTCCATGAAAAGAGCGGATATTCTTATATTATGAAGCTTAAAAACGAAGATGGTAAATCTATATACTTGGGCTCAATGTCTGCCGATAAAGTAAAAGAAAGTAAAATTAGTAGTACTGAGGATTTGCATCCTTCAAGTTTACGAATGAAAACTGAAGGTAAAGAGCTGAAATTTGATTTGAGCTTTGAGTTAAAACAAAAAGGAAAAATTTCGGTAAACTTATATGATGAAAAAGCTAAGGAATTGATTAGCGAAGTTCGTAAGAAAGCAGATAAATTTGCAGGTGAAATTGAAATTCCTTCAGATGGAACTTATTTCTTGAAAATTTCGCAAGACAAAAAATCTCGTTTGTTCGAAGTAAAAATTAAATAGTTGGTTTTGGGTTTATTATTAAAAGCGGGTTTGAAATTTCAAATCCGCTTTTTTTTGTTTAAACTTGTTGGTTTTATAGCCTGATACCGAAACGTTGGCATGTACACGAAAATAAATTTTAGCCACAGCTCGTCCCGAACATCAGGAAATGCACGAATCGACTTAACTACAAACAGTTGCAATTGCGCATTATTTGGACATTAAAACACTGATATACTTTTAATTACACAAATATTTAGCGAACTATTGATTTAACAAAAACTTAATTTAAAATTATAATCTTCTGATTACAAGACATCTAAACTGGCGCAAGACTTTAATCCTGAGCTGGGACTTTATCATACTTTGGCATAGTAAAGCTAAAAGTACTGCCTTTACCAAGTTGACTATCTATAACCAATTTCCCACCGTTTATACGGATAAAATCTATACAGACTTTTAATCCCAAACCAGAGCCTTTTTCGCCAGAAGTACCATAAGTTGTTAAATAATTTGATTTCTCAAATATCATTTTTTTGCTTTTGTCATCTATGCCTATGCCTGTATCAATTACAGACACTATAAAGTGGTCTGATTTTTCTTCCAACTTAATAGTAATGTTTCCATTTTTTGGCGTAAATTTTATAGCATTAGCAATTAAATTTCTAATTGTAGTAGATATAAGAATTTTATCATATACCACTTCAATATTATTTGGAATTTCATTAATCAGAGAAATACCTTTTTTATTAGCTATTGCACTAAGCAATTGTACATTAATATTTATAGTATCATATAATAACTGCTTTTGCTGGTTTAATTCAAT
>DAOVUO010000013.1 GCA_030632545.1 Bacteroidales bacterium | reverse complement strand
GCTTACAGCAAAATGTCACAAAATCTTCATTTGCTTACTTCAAGTACAATTGGATTGCCCACAGATTTATGGGTTCCGTCTACAGATTCAATTCCACCACAGTATTCTGAGCAATTTGCTGCTGGAGTATTTCTAAATTTTTTAAATCAGTATTCAGTTAGTGTAGAGACTTTTTACAAAACTATGGAAAACTTAATTGAGTACAAAGATGGTGCAGATTATTTTAGTCAGAATACAACATGGGAGAGAAAAGTAGAGATAGGAAGTGGTGAGGCTTATGGACTTGAGTTTTTTCTGGAAAAAAAATTAGGGGAAACTACTGGTTGGATTGGATACACACTTTCGTGGAGTAAAAGGCAATTTGATAATATTAATTATGGCGATGAATTTGCCTATAAATACGATAGAAGACACGATATAAGCTTTGTTTTAACGCATAAATTTAATGATAATTATGATATTGGTTTAACCTGGGTTTATGGCTCAGGAAATACAACTACTTTGTCATTGGAGAAATACTTAGCAGGTGGTACTACTTATTATGATGAATATAGTAATACTATTTATTTTAATCCTGAATTGGTTGATTTATACCAAGCTAGAAATAGTTATAGAATGCCAGCATATCACCGTTTAGATTTAAGCATAAATGCTCATAAAGAGGTTGATTATGGAACTAGAACTTGGAGTTTAGGTGTATATAATGCTTATAACAGAAAAAATGCATTATTCTTAAATCTGGAATATAGTTATAGTACAGAACGTTATAATTTAATTAAATATAGCTTTTTCCCAATAATTCCTTCAATTAGTTATAAATTATCGTTTTAAACAGAATCAATTATGAAAACATATAGTTCAAATATTTTATTTAGTCTGTTTATAATTATTATTCTTGTAAGCAGTTCTTGTCGCGAAATTATTCCAATTGAGATTGAGGATAGTGACAGAAAGATTGTTTTAAATGCACTAGTTTCAGAAGATGGATTAGAAGCACGAGCGAGTTTAAGCTTAGGAATTAATGATAGAAATGAAAATGTAATATTTATTAATGATGCCATTCTTACCCTATATAAAAATGATGAAGAACAAGGTAATTTAATTGCTAATCCTATTGATAATAAAGGACATTTTATAATGCCAGGTTTTATTCCTGAGGCTGGGGCTAATTATACTTTAACTGTTGATAAATCGCCTTATGAATCTGTTTATGCATCTTGTCAAATACCTGCTAGCTCAGCAATAGATACAATATATTATCAAGAGGAAAATTTAAGCGATTTTGGATATACTTACACAGTATTTTCCTTTTTTATCACAATTGATGATTCAAAAGACGAAGAAAATTTTTATTTTATAAGTGATTCAGCTACTTATAAATATACATATTTTGATTATGATTTGCAAAAGGATACAACTTTTTCTTACACCGAATCATACTATATGCAATCTAATGATCCTATAATTGGGAGTAATGATTATTCCAACAGAATGCTTTTTTCCGATGAGCTATTTAATGGACAAAAACGAGCTGTAAAAGTTAGTATTGATGAATATGCATTTTATAATGATACTACAATTTTAGATTTTTATTTGTATTCAATAACCAAAGACTATTACCTATTCTTAAAAAGTAAGGAATTACAGATGCAGTCCGATGAGTTTGCTCGTCTACTGGGAGCTACGCCAGTGCAGGTTTATAATAATGTTGAAGGTGGATATGGATATTTTGGCGGATATAGTTATTCAAAAAAAACAATAAGAATCGAAGGTATATATCGTGATGATTATAATTGGTAAAGAATTAAAAATACTTATTTTCAATTTAATTTTTGTTTTAACAAATTTTAAGTTCGATGAATAAGTGGCTTGTGTCCAGTTGTTTAGTTTGCCTTGTGGCAATAAATAGCTGGACATCTAAATTATTGATTAAGTATTACCCTAAATTTTATTAAATAAATTTATATAATTTTGTCACTAATAATTCGTTAAATCTTTTACATATTAGAAAACGAAAAATAGTTTGTATTTAGAAGTTTTAGAAAAATTTAATTATGAAAAGAATATTTGTATTTGCTTTTGTTGTTTTTTCAAGTTTTCAGCTTTTTGCACAAAAACAGAATATCGAAATAGTAGGCACTATTTTAAATAACGAAGGAGCTGTAATTTCGGAAGTCATGTTTGAGGATATAATGAATCAAAAGGAAATTATGACAGTGCCTATTGAAAATAATAATTTTACCATTAAAACTAAACTTGGCGAAGCAGGTTTTTATAGATTAGTTTTTTCTAAAAAGGAATATTTATTAATGGTACTCCAGCCTAATGATAAGATTGAGTTAACGATTGATTTAGATAATTTGTTAGACCCAATAATTAAAGGTAGTGATGAGAATAAGGCATTCTATAAGGAAATTGCTGCTATTGATGCTATAACTATTGTAGGAGATAGTGTTGAACAAGTTTTTAATGCAAATTATGGGACTAATGATACTATTGCAGCACAGGCAGTTCTTAAGTATCAAATGCTCGAAATACAGAAAAAAGCAAGTATGCAAAATTTTATAAAAACAAATTCAAGCTATTTGGTTTCTTTGTATTTTATTGAGCAACTTTCCATTGAAGAAAATTTTGAGCTTTATCAGTTGTTGGCAAATTCTTTAACTGAAAAATATCCTACTAATGAGTTTGTAAAAGGTCTAAAAAATCGAGTAGAAAAAGCATCTACATTAGCAATTGGCTCATTGGCACCTGAGATTAAACTTAATAATCCAAAAGGAAAAGAAATTGCACTTTCGTCGCTTAGAGGAAAATATGTATTAATTGATTTTTGGGCGGCTTGGTGTGGCCCTTGTAGACGTGAAAGTCCGAATATGGTGGCACTTTATGAAAAGTATCATAACAAAGGATTTGAAATTTATAGCGTTTCCTTAGATAAAACAAAAGAAGATTGGGAAAAAGCCATTAAAGATGATAATTTAAGTAAATGGTCTCATGTTAGTGACTTAAAGTATTGGCAATCTGTGGCTGCTCGTGAGTATGGTGTTGAAGGTATCCCATTTACAGTACTTTTGGATAAGGAAGGTAAAATTATCGCAAAAAATTTACGTGGTGACGCTTTGTTTGAAAAAATGGCCGAACTTTTGGATTAATTTCCCATGAATAGGGGACTTATAACCATACTATTTATAATGTGCTCAATTTTAAGTAGTGCACAAAGTTCAATAATTCAGGGGATTGTTAGTGACGAAAACCAGCAATCTCTTGAATTTGTTAGTGTTTACATTAAAAGTACTGCAATAGGTACTATCACTAATGAAAAAGGGCAGTTTTCCTTAAAAATTCCGCTCTCAAAATTTCCACTAATATTAAATTTTTCCAGAATTGGCTATTATAGTAATTCAGTTCAAATTAAATCTGTTTCCGAATTAAAATTCATTGAAATAGAGCTGGCTATAAATTCTACTGAATTGCCCGAAGTAAATGTTAGCTCTATAAATTACCGAGGGCGAAATATTTCTACTATAAAACCAATATATGGAACTATTCAAACAACAGCTTCTTCTGGCGAAATTGAAAATTTAATAAAAAGCTTGCCTGGCGTAATTGGAAATAATACTTTGAGTTACCAATATTCAGTTAGGGGAGGGAATTTTGACGAAAATCTCATTTATGTTAATGGCTTTGAAATATTACGTCCACAATTAATTCAAAATAGCCAAAACGAAGGATTAAGCTTTATAAATTCTCAATTAGTAAAATCAATTGAGTTTTCGGCGGGTGGATTCGATGCTGAGTATGGCGATAAAATGTCATCGGTACTTGATATTAAATATCAGCAGCCTAAAACATTAAGCTACACAATACAACTTGGACTTTTAGGCGCAGGATTTACATACAAAAACAATTTTAGTCAAAAACTTGCGCTACTTAGTTCGGCACGCTATAGAAGTACAAAATATGCATTAAATTATTTGCCAGAAAAAGGTGATTATTTTCCACAGGCTTTTGATTTTCAAAATCTACTTTATTTTACTATAAATGAACATTGGAGAGTTGATTATCTAAACTATAGTTCACACAATTCTTATCAATTTTTACCAAAAGAAAGAGAGTCTGATTTTGGTACAATTCAAGAATCGTATAATATAAAAATATATTTCGATGGGCAAGAAAGTTCTTCATTTCTTAATTTAATGAATGCCACTACATTAAATTATTCTAAATATAATTTTGAGAGCAATATTGGTTTTGCTATTTATAATACAAAAGAGACTTTAAATCAGGATATTGTTGCACAATATTGGCTTAATGAGCTTGATAAAGAGCTTGGTTCGGAAACCTTGGGTGATAGCACTTTAAATTTAGGTGTTGGAACTAGCATAAATCATCAGCGTAGCAGCTTATATTCAAATTTATATAATTTTCAGTGGAATGCGACATTAGTAATGGATAATCTGATGTTTAAATCTGGAATTTCGTATAGGATTGAAGATTTTGTTGGCCAAACTAATGAGTGGGAGCTTATCGATTCTGCTGATTACAGTTTACCCAATAATACTGAAAGTGTTGAATTGTCGTATAGTTATTCAAATTTAGTTGAGCAAGTTCAAAAAAGATTTCAAGCATATTTTCAAACAGAATATAATAAAAATGTTTCAATAGGGCAGATAATTTTTGGACTAGGAGCTCGTTTTCATTATCTTGATTATACAGAGGAGAATTTAATTAGTCCTAGATTAAGAATTGCGTTTAAACCAAATTTTTCAAAAGATTTAGTATTTCGCTTTTCGAGTGGAATTTATTATCAACCAATATATTACAGAGAATTAATTAACTATAGTGGTGAGCTGGAAGGGAATATTAAGGCACAAAAATCTATACAATTTGTTTTAGGAAACGACTGGGATTTTGAATTATGGAATCGTCCATTTAAATTGAGCTCTGAACTTTATTGGAAAAAGATGCCAAATATAATTCCTTATGAAATTAATAATCTTAAAATTCAGTATTTCCCCGATTTATCTGCTACAGCATATTCTTATGGTGTTGATTTAAAGTTGAGTGGCGAGTTTGTGCCTGGCTTAGAATCTTGGTTTAGTTTATCATATTTGAAAACGGAGGAGAATATTGCTGACGATGGTGCTGGAAATGTTTTTAGACCTATGGATCAGCGAATAACGGCAAATATTTTTTTTCAAGATTATTTGCCTGGAAATGATTCCTATAAAATGAATTTGAATTTTAGTTTTGGAACTGGTTTGCCCTATGGCCCACCGCACTTTCCTCGTTTTATGGCTACAGGTAGAATGCCTTCTTATGAGCAAGTTGATTTGGGCTTTAGTAAAAAAATTATACAAAATAAATTTTCAAAACAAAAACGAAAACATTTTTTGTTTGAAAGTATGTGGTTAAGTGCTGAGATACATAATTTATTGGATGCTAATAATGTCATTGGCTATTACTGGGTTAGGGTAGTTCCAAATCAAGCTTTACTGTATAGCTCAATTAGTCAAATTTATCCTGTTCCTAATTATTCAGTTGGTAGATTGTATAATATAAAATTGCAAATTGAATTTTAGAAGGTTATAACAATTTTTCCTATCTTTGACAAAAAGCACGTTCAATGGAATATTCAGGAGTAAAGAAAGAAAGCAATAAGCAGATTTTTAAACTTATAAAGCCGTATTTTAGTGAAAAATTAGGTGAATTTTCTCATCAAAGAATTACCAAGGATTGGCACTTTCATGGCTTAGGCTTTATTAATAGCGAGATGACTTATGTTTTTGGTGTAAATATCGGTTTTTTTCGACTAGATGGTACTGAGCATTTTAGTCATTTGGGTATGAATATTTTAGTGCGGACTAATGGTGTAAACGAAGACTTGCGTATGAAATATTATCATTTTTTTCAGCAACAGCTTAATGGATGGAGCGAGCAAAAAGAAATGGGATATGCCAGTGAAAGGGGAGGTGTTGGCTCTCAGTTTCCTAGATATTTGCGTATTGATAGCTTTTCTAATCAAGATTCAATACTTGATTTTTTAAAAAGTTCTATAGATTTTATTCATAATAATGTTTATCCAGCAATTTGGGAAAATCCTGAAGGTATTTTTGATGGTGTTGATTTTGCAAGTCCACCATGGGAAACATCTTTACTTGAATTAGTAGATGGGAAGCTTGGACGAAATAATTATTCTGGAAGACAATAAATAAATGAGTTTTTTATACCCTCAGTTTTTATGGGCTCTATTGGCTCTATTTATTCCTGTAATTATTCATTTATTAAATTTACGCTCGTATATTACTGTTTATTTTAGTAATCTAAATTTTTTATCTGATATACAGCAAGAAACAAAATCTAGATTAACACTTAAAAGATTAATATTATTGTTAATCAGACTTTTAATTCTTGCTAGTTTAATTCTTGCCTTTGCATTTCCTGTTAAAAAGAGTACTATTGGTTTATCTAAACAAATAACAAATAAGGTATTAATTTGTGTTGATAACTCTATGAGTATGAGTGCAAATAGAGATGCTGTACGTATTTTGGATTTTGCTAAAACAAGCGCAAAAAATATTGCATTATCATACCCTAAAAATTCTGAATATTATTTACTTAGCTATAATAAAAGTGTATTTTCAAGGAAATTATCCCAACAGCAAATTCTTGCAGAAATAGATAATATTGGACTTTGGGCAAAATCAAGTAAATTATCCAATTTGCTAGAGCGTTCAATTGCTGTTCAACAGAGTGATAGTATTGCAGAGTTTCAAACGTATTTAATATCTGATTTTCAGCGTTCGAATACTGATTTTGAAAATTTGCCACAATTAGAAAATCAGAATTTAAACTTTTTAAGTATTGAACCCGACTATTATAAAAATGTTGCAATAGATTCAGTGTGGACACAAAGCCCAAGTCATGTGTATATGCACGAGGAACAGCTTCATGTTCGTTTGCGTAATTATGGAAATGAAATAGTTCAAAATTTACAAGTAAATTTGAGTATAAATGATAGTTCAAAAGCGTATTCTGTCGTGTCAATCAACCCCAATACTACAAAAACAATTAGTTTTAATTATTGGAACGATAAAAAAGGAGCAATTTTAGGACAAATTGATATTGATGATTATTCATTAAATTTTGATAATACTTTTTATTTTAGTTATTTCATTAGAGCTAAAACCAAAATTGCATTACTAAATATCGCAAATGAACAATGGCTAAATAATTTTTATTCTGATACCAGTTTTTATACTTTAAAAGAGTTTAAGTCCATAAGTGAAATTGAGAATCTGAATTTTGATTTACTTGTACTTAACCAAATTGAGGAACTAAGTTTTGAGAGCCAAGAAATGCTTCTTAATTATTTGAAAAATGGAGCAAATATTTTATTTATTCCTGCTTTAAATAATACTTCAGGAATTTATAATTCGTTTTTTAGAGAGATTGGTGCTTCTGCAATTAATGGAATTGATACCAATGAGCAATTTGTTGATTTTATTGATTATGAGCATCCAGTATTTAAGTCGGCAATAAAAAAACAAAATAAATACTTGAGTTTACCTAAAGTAAAAACCTATTTTAAATTTAATCAGCAATTAGTTGCTGAGAAATATTTGCTTAGTTTTGTGAATCACCTTCCTGCTTTGAAGGAAATTAGTTATGGTGCAGCTAAAGTTTATGTTTTTAGTTTTCCTCTTTCAAAAACGAATACAAATTTTGTTGAAAATCCTATAATAATTCCAATTCTTTTCAATATTGCTTTTTTAAATCGTAATAGCGATTATCTATATTATACAATTGGCAATATGCTTACACTTAGTTTGCCTATTCCTTTTTTAGAAGGTACCGAAATAAATAGTATTAGTATTAGCAAAAAAAATAGTTCAATGAATTTTATTCCTCGAACTTTTGCTAGTTTTGATAATAAGCTTAGTCTTTCGGTATATAATCAGCTAAAGGATGTTTCAAATTATTTAGTTTTGCAGAATGAAAAGCCGATTTATGCCCTTTCTTTTAATCATCAAAAATCAGAATCGGAGAATTTGTATTTTACTAATCAAGAGTTAGAGGAGAATATAAAATTATATGGTTTAAATAATATTTCATTATTTGAATCGGATAAAATTATTAGTGCGCCTATAAATAATATTAATAGGGCAGATACAAGTTATTGGTTTTATTTTGTTTTGCTTGCACTTAATTTTCTGGTAGGAGAAACAGTGCTAATGAAACTATGGAAATAAAAAAAAGGCTTGATTTTTATCAAGCCTTTTATATTTTGAATATTAGCTGCTAGAAACACCCATCATTTTATCTTCAATATCGTGCATTAAATCAACAAAGTGTGGATCTCGCTTAACTTCACGTCCTCTGTGGAAAGGTAAATCTACACTAATATGCTCGGCAATGCTACTTGGGGCTGTTGACATAATATAAATATCATCACCTAAATATACTGCTTCTGATATATCGTGTGTTACCAATACAATTGTTGGTTGAACTTTTTCCCAAACATCAATCAAAAAATCCTGCATGTGTAATCTTGTTCGAGTATCCAATGCCCCAAAAGGCTCGTCCATTAGCAGTATTTTGTTGTTAACCAGCAAACTACGAGCTATTGCAACACGCTGCAATTGTCCGCCAGAAAGACGTGGGTATTGAGCATATTTTTTCTCATGTCCCTCTAACCCAACAATTTTAATCATTTCCATTGCCCGTTCTTCTCGCTCTTTTTTACTTACAGCTCTAAATTTTAGACCTAAAGCTACGTTTTCAAGTACTGTCATCCAAGGAAAAGAGGAATACTGCTGAAAAACCATTCCAATTCTATTGTCGTTTGAGCGAGGCTGCCCATTTACAAGGATATTTCCACTTGTGGGTTGCTGAAGCCCAGCAACATATCTGAGTATTGTTGATTTTCCACAACCTGATGGGCCAAGTATAATTATAAATTGACCTTGATTAGGTTTATTTTCAATTAATAAGTTAAAATCCTGAATTATATATGATTTGCCGCCATCATAAGATTGTGATGCAGATTTAATTTCAATTATATCAGATAGTTCTGTATTTTTAAACTGTACAGCCATTTTTTAGTATTTATGTGGGTTAAGTTTTTTATCTAAACGAACAAATATCATATCCTGAACAAAACCTATCAGTATTATGAGCGCAAGTAGTGCAAATACATGGTCTAAGCGACTATGCCTACGTGCTGTAAAAATCAATGCACCAATTCCATAATCCTTGTTAACTGTTTCTGCTACAATGATATATGTCCACGAAATTGCGGTTAAAACTCTAACATCATCAAGTAATCGTGATAAAACATGTGGCCAATAAACATAACGAATTGTTTGCCAGTCGGTAGCACCTAATGTAAAAGCGGTTTGTTTATATACTTTTTCTACTTCATAAATACGCTGAACAACTACTGGTAATAAGAAAACAAAAATACCAAAGGCTAAAAATTGAACTTTCATATTTAAGTCAATGCCAAACCAAGCGATAAATAATCCAGTGACAGCTGCTAAAGGTATAAATCTTATAGCATCAATATATCTACTCAAAAGGCCTCTGAAAAAAGGAACGAGTGCTATTATAAATCCTACAATAATTGAAACTAAAATAGCTTCGATATATCCAAATATATTAAGCAAAACGGAATAAAAAGTATTAGAAACTAAGCTGCTAACACTAACAACACTAGTTAATTGTGCGCTTTTTACAATATCATATTCATATTTTGCTAAATTAATTGGACTAATTTTAGTCGCAATTTGCTCAACAAATACATCTCTTTTATTGAAGGTTTCATTAAGCAATGGTTCTAATTCTGATAAAATTGTTTGTGGAAGACTGTCGCTTTTTAAACTTGTTACTGAATTTTCGGTTAAAACATATTTTTGCGAAACTGTAATATTAATTTTAGCCTTTGAAAGTTCTTTGAAGGAAGTAAGAACCGCACCTGGAGCAGGTAAAATACCTTTGCTAACTATTGGTTTGCGGTAGTTAAAATCTACTTCCAATCCCAAATCATCATTTTCGGGAATTTGATTAAACTTTTGTCCATCTTGACTTTCGCTCAAATCTAAAACAAGTGAGCTTGTTTGTTTTAAGCCATCTTCGATTTTTAATGTAAATTTTCCATCATTTGGAATCGAAAAAGTATTAATTCCTTGTCCCGATGATAACTCATTTCCTTTATCATCAGCAAGTTGAAAAGAGTAGGGGGCTGTGCCATTAACGGCATTAAATTCTATTCTTGGATTTACAAAAGGATGAGTAATTAGCCACCATATAAATAGGAAAAAAACAAAACCTAACAACTCAATAAGTAAGCGTTGTTTTTTTGTTATTTCCTGACCAATTTTAAATAATTTCTTCATCTGCTTAAAAATTTGTTTGAAAATTGTTTCAGCACTAAAATACAATATATTATTGAAACAAAAAACCCCAAATCAAAAAGATTCAGGGTTTTGAAAGTATAATTTACTTAGAATCAATTTGCTAATAATTCAAAATCTGTTCTACGATTTTTAGCTTTTCCATCAGCAGTTTTATTGTCAGCAACAGGCTTGTCTGAACCATTACCCACTACGATAAAACGTTTAGGATCAAACTTATGATCGTTTATTAGATAGTCTACAACAGATTGTGCTCTTTGTTTAGATAAGCTCTTGTTCATGTCATAATTTCCAACATTATCAGAATTTCCTTCAATCCTTATTCTAGCATTTCCAAAAGCTTTTGCAATATCTAAAAATTCTTTGTCGATAATATATTTTGCATTTTCGTCGAGTTTAAATTCGCCAGAACGGAAAGAAATAGAAACTCGTTTTGTTGAAATCGCTTCGGCAGTTTTTATTTCTTCTGTAGCCTCGGTAAATGTGGCTTGACCTTCTGCATTATGCTCATTTCCAGTTAAGTTAATAGATTGAATAAATGATGGTTCTGCAATTAAACGCCAGCTCTGAATTTTACCTTCTATATAACCAATTTGCTGGTATTTTACATCCATTTTATTGTATAATTCTTCACCCGAAACGCCTTTATACGAAGTATTAAGACCAAAAAAATTGACATTATCGCCATGAGTACATAATCGAACATTGTTTATAGCATCATAACAAAAATCTTCTGGCATAGCTAGTCCTGCTGCCAATATTTTAGCTGCTTCTTTTTTTGCAGTTTCAGAACCGTTTAATTCCGCAGCACCTCTTAACCAACCTTCAATAAGATTTTTAACATCTTGTCTGTTGGCATCTAAAAATGATTTTTTCGCTACAAATACATCTGCAATAATTTGAGATGCATTTTTTGTGTTCTGTAAAATTTTTGAACCCGAAACTTTTTGAATACAATCAATATCATCAGGACTCCAAACAACGGCAGCGTCTACTTGTCCTTTTTTGAATAAATCGGCAGCATCAATTGCCGAAGGCACAATTTTAGCATCAATATCATCATAATTTAAGTTTCCTGCTTCTAATAACCAAAGTAAAAAAGTATGACTAGGAGTCATTTCTGCAAAAGCCACACTTTTGCCTTTTAAATCGCTTACGCTATTAATTCCTCTACGAACAACAACTGCATCGCCACCCCGTGACCAGTCAGCTTGAAAAACAACTTTTGGATTATATTCTTTTAAGCCACTAACTTCTGTGGTAAATGCGTCAATTGTAGCCCACAATAAATCTACTTTATCCGATTTCCATGCATCACGTGAAGCATTAAAATCATCTAAAACCAAAAATTCAACATTAAATCCGTATTCTTTTAAAAAACGAGAATCTGGATTTGGTGCAAAACCTCTGTTAAAGTATTGTCCACCAGCATATCCGCCCCATGTAACAACACCTACTTTAATCACTTTTTCGGATCCTGAATAATTTGTCTCGGCATATTCGCTTCCAGTATTTTCGTTATTGGTAGAAACTTGACTGATATCTATTAAGTCAAAATATTTTACGCCAAAACCTATGCCAGCGAGTATAGCGGTAACAATAAGTATTTTGGCTAAAGGTGTCAATTTTGTTTTCATAATTTATATTTATTAGCTGTTTGTTTGTTTTAATCGAATAAATTTGAATAATTACTGATATTTCCTATGTCTTTGTTTTTATTTACAGTAACTTCATTTTCAGGCATTTTAGCATCACCTAAAAGGAACGAAACACCTTCTTTTTCCATTTTTTCAAGTAAATCAAGGCCTTCTTGTTCATAAATTCCATTTTGTAAATCAACACTATCTATAAAGCTTCCAGAAAGTTCAATAAAGCGTTCCATTTCACCAATTTTGTTATGTACGTCTTCAGCAAGTGCTTCTGTTGCCATATCAAAAATCATTTTCTTATCTGTGTCGCCTTTAATAATGTTCATTGCTCGTTTCATGGCACTATGTCCAGCACGAATTGCTTTTGCTTCTTGTTTACGCATACGCACTTCATTTTCAGTATCTTTAATAAGATATTCAGAATTTTTATGAATTTTGCTTAATACTTTATAAAGCAATTCCATTTTATTCAATAAAGTTTGGTATTTTTCGTTTGATTCTTTTAAACGACCAAATTGGCGTGTATTTATAGCTACAAGTTCCATGTTGCCTTTTTTCTTTGCAGCTTCTGCTACTTTTAGGCTTTGTTCCATTTCCTTTTTGTTGGTGGCTATAATGCGCTTAAGTTTAGACATTTGACCTTTAAGCTTTGCAACATGTACGTCCATCTCTTTGAGGTTTTTATACAAATACTCAATATATGATTCAAGTATTTTTATAGGGTCTAGCTGAACAACAATCCCTGTAAGCCAACGCATAAAGCTCTTATACATATACCAAACTAAGTTACGGAACTTAGGGTCAAGTATTACGTAAATCATTAGCCCTAATACAACTAGCAAAGCCACAAAAGTTATTGTATTTTGTGTTAGTGCTATTAAAAAGGCTAAAATAGGGTTTGCGTACATAAATATTAATACGGCAAATGCAATTAAAAATATTGCCCCTGTTATTCCTTCTGGTCTTTTCCAAAAGGTTTTAAGTTTCTGTGTAGTTTGTTCGTCTACCATATTTAGTTGATTTTAGTTTTAGTTGATTTGTTTTACTTTTTCAATATTACTGATGATTTTGTCTGTCATAAATTTACAAGTTGCCAAAAAATCCATTTCCGTAGATTTCAATTTACTCTCAGCTTCTGTACTTTCTTTCTGCATTTTCGCAATTTTTTGTTGACTTCCTTGAATTTCAGCTGTAAGTTTTTGTATAAGCGTAGCTTTTTCTTTATTTGCCGCAGTAAGTTGAGCAATTTGGTCTTTATTCTGCTTAACTACACTGTTTGACCTTTGTTTTAGTGCTTCGTAGAATTTAGTACGTTCATTTTCAAGAATTTTGATATAATAATCAGCACTTTCGTAAATTTTTTGAATTGTTAGTCCCTTAGTCGATAGTGTAGTATATGCTGTTTTATACTTTAATTCTTCTGTAAGAGGTAAATCTTTTAATGAATGAACTGCTTCAATATATTCCAAATAATCTTCGCCAGGTAAATCTGCATCTTGAATAGCTTTTGATAAGCTAGTTAAAATTTTTTCATTAACTTTTGCTTGAGTTTGGGGTGCTACTTGTTGCTTAATTCCAGAACTAGAATTTTGTGACGACTTTGTAGCATCTACAATTTGAATATTTTTTTGCTTCTTCTCTGTTTTTGTTTCTATTTGAGCACTTTTTTTATTCTGAGGCTCTCCATCTGAAACAACAAATAGGTTTTTTATTTTTTTAAAATCCATAAGTAGTTTTTTGTATAATACAAATATAATTAAATGCGTTTAATTCTTTTCAAAAATGCAAAGTTTATTTAAAGTATTGAGCAAAAATCGTAATAAAATATTTATACTAACTACAATAGTTCGTTAAATTTTAGCTACAGCTTGTCCAGAATATCGAGAAATGCACAAATTACTTGAATTACAGATAATTATAAATATATGTTATTTGAACATTAAAACACTGATAAACTTTTAATTACACGAATATTTATCTGTCTGCCCGAGCATCGGGGAGCTATTGTAATTAATTTTGTTTGTTTTTCGCAATTTGAACCCATTTTTCAGGAATCATTTTCCAATTATTATTTACGTTTAAATGTATGTTTTTTTCTTTCTTTAAATATTCCATCATATAATAACGTAAGTCTTTATCTGTAGAATTGATTATTCTTGTATTTAATTCTGATTTGTTGATTTTTGCACCCATCTCAAGATGTCCACCACCGCCATTACCTCTATATGAATTAATTGCAACTTTATATTTAGTGTTTAAGTCAAAAATACGACCATCAACAAAAGAATCAATTTTTATTCGCTCGCCTAATTGTTTTCTTAAATCTACACTATAAACTATACCTTCTGCAGAATCAAAATTATAAAATGGATTTTTAAAGCTATTGCTACCATTTTTGTAGTTTAAAAGTTGATCATTTTCATTATTCATTGTGTTTATCCATAATGAATAGGAAAATTCTAAATAGTTTTTTATTTCTTCACCTGATAATTCCATTGTGTACAGAAGATTCTCGAATCTATATAACTTAAACAAATCTGCCACTTTTATTTTTCCTTTAGGAATATTTAGGCTGTACTGCAATGGTGCGGCAAATGAGATATCAGCATTACTTAACCCAAGTTGCACTCTATGTATTAAATCCATAAATTTATTGTCGCCATAAAATAAATTTTCACTATTCAAATCTTCTTCTAAAATGGCAACATCTTCATTCACATAAGTTTTTATTTGTTCAAAATCACTTGAGAATTTGTTCATAAACGTTGAGTCAATAACTAGTTTTGATACATCAACTAAATTGGCACTTAAGGTTTTATCATAAATATTTTTGCTGCTATTCCATTTCATATTTACTGTTAAATGGCTAATATAGCTTGCTCTTGAGCTAGGGTCTAGCATCCAAACCTTATTGCCTTCGATGTTTTCTAATTCTTCCACATATTTTTGATGATCATGACCACAAAAAATAGCATCAAAGCCAGGAACATTGATAGCAATTCTTTTGCTTGCATTTTCGTCTAAATTTCCAGCGTCATTTGAACCAATTCCTGCATGAAATACACCTATTATAATATCAGGATCATGCTTGCGCTTTACAACTTCAATCCAGTGTTTTGCAGATTCTTCCATATCTAAAAAGTCAATTCCTT
>DAOVUO010000169.1 GCA_030632545.1 Bacteroidales bacterium | reverse complement strand
ATAATGATTTTGCCAAGCGAATTAACCAGCAAATCAATTTAGCAACAAATCAAATAGATAGGAATAAATATTATAAAGAACTTCTCGAAAATCAGTTAACAGAAGAACAAATAATCAAAATTCCAATAGTTTTTGCAGGAAAAGAACCCTACATTATTCCGATGGAAATAAATTAGAACCATGCGTATTCGTTATTGCTTCATGGCAAAATAAGACAATAAGATAGATAACAAAATAAAATGGAAATGGATAATAAATAATTGGATAAAAGATAAAATCAGTTTGCCATGAGTTACGATATAAACAAGGATACATTAGTTCAATAGCTGTATTAACAAAATTGAATTATCTTACTATTGATAATATAGAAAACTGGAAAAGGAAATAAAATAAAGCTGATTTTCGGCAAAAGTGGAAATCAGAATATTGAAATTGCATATTCTACACATTACATTGATATTGACAGAATAAAAGAACTAAAAACAAATGAGTAAACGCAAAAACTAATTGAAAAGAAAAAAAACATAAAAACAATCTCAAATCAGAACAATTTTGAAAATTCAACCTTTGAAGCAATTTATTGGTGGAATAGAGATGAAAGTTATTATCATAATTCTACTTTACAAAGTTTCAGAGCTAAATCTAAGTTCGTAAAGTAGAATTCAGCATTCGCAATTTATCATTAATCACTTTTTAATATTTTTTAAGTTCCATATAGATTTATTATGTAAAGTGATATTTTCTGTAAAATAATTATTTAAATTAACGTATAAATACGATAATTTACTTTTTATAATAAAAAATATTTATATATTTGCACTATATTTAGTTCTGTAATCGGTTTGGTTTCAATATGGGGAATAAGAATAAAAACCAACAGCAATATTAAGAATATATTTAGCAGATATTTTTATTAAAAAAAATAAGATTACAGAATATTGGCCTGAATACAGAGAGAAACGTCTCCTGATTCAGGCCATATTTTTTATTCTATGATATGATATATACTAGCTTTGTAATAAAATTTACATGTTCTTCCTAAACTATAGTAATAGCCAATGTCTGGATTATTAGATAGTTCGTCAAAATATTCTTTGGAGGCAAATTTAATTTTACGTTCTTTTGTTTTTGGGTTCACTTCGCTCAATTGTACATCTATCCAAGTGTTTTCAGTTTTATAAAAAGCACGTCCTTGTGTGTTCTTGTACGTTTGAGTAGCATAAGTATTTTGTTTTACTTTGTTTTTACTCATACGTTTTTGCCCCATACTAATATCTTTTATATTAGCACTATTACTTAGTTGCTGAATTTCTGAACTACTTCGAGTACTATAAGCTCCCGATTTTTTGCTCATTTCCTTGTATTCAACGGCCGCTTCTTCCATATCAAAATCATCTGTAAGTAGCTTTTGGTATTGTATTGGATGTGGATGCGGACGTGGATTTGTACCAGCAATTTTCTCATCTTCTAAAATTAAATAGCTTGTATATGGAGTTATAATTCCATATTTTTTAGCTAGATGAACAATTTCATCTTTGAGCTCTTTTGTTTCGCCCGACAATCGTATTTGATCAAGAAGTGTACCTACTTGCCTTGTTGCCCAAATAAAAGGAATAAAATCATTTTCAGTTGCAAATTTAATATCTAGTTTTTTGCTCATGCTTACTTCTTTTTGATTTATTTCACCTTTTAAATTAAATGTTAAACTTCCTTCCTTATCAATTTTTGACACAAGTACAAGGTTTTGTCCAAAAAACAAATCAGGTAATTTATTAGGCATAATATCTGATATAGATGTATTTCCGCTAAAACTAATTTGCAGATTACTTATGGCTGGTTTACTAACTTTATCAAAAAACCTAGCAATATGCTCATCTATTTTTTCCTCCTCTGTAATATAGTTTCTATACGCATTTGTCATTGCTGATAGCTTATCTAATAAATGCGTGTTAAGCTCATTTCCAATACCAAAAGTAAAAATCCTTAGGTTTGAGGAGTTTTTTTGAGCAATTAAATTCAGTAATTTTTTCTCATCTGTTTCTCCAATTGTAGGTTTTCCATCAGTAATAAATACAACTACATGTTTTTTGCTTGGGTCTGATTGCTCTTCAAATGCAAGTTTAAAAGCAGCCTCCATATTTGTTCCACCTATCGCCTCCCATGTTTTAATTTTGGTAAGAGCTAAATCTTTGTTTTTTTGATTAGCAGATTGCATTGTTTCAAAAACTTTTTCGGCATAAGTAGAAAATCGAATGACTTGAAACTTATCTTTAGTATTAAGCTTATTAACACAGTAATTTATAGCTTTTTGAGCTTGCTCAATTTTTCCATCGCGCATACTTCCCGAAACATCTACAATAAAACTATAGTTTTTTGCTTCACTTTTTTGCACATAAAAATCTGGACTAATAGAAAATAATGCATATCCATTTGGATCAGCACCTTTATAGGCAATAGCTGCAATATTAACTTCATTTTCTGCATCTTGGATATATATTTTAAAATCAATATTAGGTTTTACACTTTTGGCTTCATAACCAATTTCAAAAGATTTTTCGTCCTTTTGAACCGTTTCTATTTGATGAGTAGGTGAATATACAGAAGCTATTTTGGTTTGACCACTTATTTTAATATGAATACTTAAATTATTAAGAGCTTGTGCTGAGAATTTTTGAGTATTTAATGGTAAAGTATAGCTAGTAAGTAAATTATCTTTAGTTAGTACCGAGTTATACTTAATTTCAATTGTTTTATCTGAGCCTGCTTCAATAGGAAATATTCTAATTTTAAATAGCTTACAATTTGCATATTCTAGTAATGCAGGATCTAGGGTTTTTCTTACAATATCTTCATAAATTTTTCTGGCTTCGTTAGCGTCAAGGAGTTCAGCTTTTGTCATTTGGCCATTTATATCCATCCTAAAATCTCTTATAATACTATTGGCTGGAACTGGAAATAAAAAGTAGCCTTGTAGTCGTAGTTTTGTTGGATTATGAAAAATTTGCTTTATGGAAGTGTGAGCCACTCCATTTTGTATATTTGTTTCAATATGCAGACTTTTTACATTTAAACTATACGGATTGATACGTTGAGTGCCTGTCCATTCACTTCCTGCTGGCGAAACTACAAGTATGCCACCAGCCCATGCTTGCATTGCAAAAAATACTATAATTAGAGCAAGTGCGAGTTTTATTAATTGCTGTTTAGCTTTCATTTTTAAATAATTTAGTAGTTAAAAAAATGGGAATGAATATAATTGATATTAAAATGTTTAAATTCATTCCCCAAAATGTTTTATTTTAAAATTAAGCGCAACAAGTTCAATACTAGGTAAAATTGAGAAGAAATCAATATTTTTTCTCAAAATCAATGTCTATTTTTTAAAATTTAGACCTTTTTCAGTTCCTAGCTCACGGATAGCATTTAACATAGCATCGTCAAGCGTGTTTTTTTTCGACATTTTTTGTCGTTCGGTAGCAACATATTCATCACGCTTTTTGTTTAAACTGCTAATTTCCTTTTTAAGTTTTTCTCTTTCCTTAGATTTTTTCTCTACATGAATTGTTATTTCTTCCTTTGTTTTTCCTTTCAATTCTTTGGGTAATGCCTCTTCTTTAATGTCCTCTATTTCTATAGATTCGTTTTCAAAAGCATCTACCAAATCCCACGATGTATTTTTATAAGCTCCAGAAGCTTTTGAAGCAGAACGTTGAACAGCAGAAGATTTGCTCATTTTCATGGCATTAAGGTCTTGAACTTCTTGTCTGGTTTTCATTTTTTGCCCAGAACTACCGTAATAAATATAGGTACTATTTAATTTTTGATTAAGTTTTAGAATATCATCATCATAAGGCGATTCTATACTTGCAATTACCTCATTTTGATTAATTACCAAAAATTTCCCATCTGCTAAATCTGCACCATCTTTCCAATGCGTTTTTTTACCTTCTTCTTCCGAACCACAGAAGATTGTATTTACAATGATTCCTTTCGAAATAGCATCTTTACACGATTTATCATACTTTACATTTCCTTGGTCAAATGGCTCATTTCCTGCAATAAAAATCATTTTCAAATCGGTTGAAGATGTTGACCAACTAAGTTGTTTCATTGCTACGTCAATCACCCAACCACAATATTCCGAACCACCGTTAGTTTTGAGTGCAAATAAATCTTCCGAAATTTTATCTAAATCAGTAGTTAATTGTGATAATTGGCGTATGTGGCCTTCGCTTCCAGAAAGTAAGTCGTTTCCATATTCATATAGAGCAATCTCTATTATAGGAGTTACGCCTTTATATTCAGAGGAGGCTAGCTCGTTTACAATTTTCCATAATTGCGATTTTGCTTGGTCTATCAAACCATCCATACTGTTACTAGTATCCAGCAATAAAGCAATTTGGACTTTTTTAGTTTTTTGATTTTGTTGTGCATTTATTAAAAATGCAGGTAACAAAAATAGTACTACGCTTAATAAAATAATTTTTCTCATGGCTTTGTTTTGATTGATTTAAACATTTACAATAAAGATACGATATGTTCTTATTTCCATAAGCCATACTTTTCAAAATTCCTTTTATTTTCAGCAACTCCCTGATTGGTAGCATGATACATGCATGCTGACTGTAACACTAAGGTATTGACAATCAACAACTTTAACCAAGACTCGTAATTCAAAATTCGTAATTTAATGAAGCATATTTACCTCTTGAGATTTTAAAATTCAATTCCATCAGGAATAATAAATTTATTTTTTGGGATAGAAAGCCCTGCTTGAATACGAATTGCTACAACAGTATTTTTAATGCCCATAATACTAGATTCTATTTTTAGTGGGATATTATTCCAAAGCCACATTTGCAGACTACTATCAGGTAATTGATAAACATCGCACTCTTTATTGAGTATTTTTTCTTTAGCTATTTTTTGTAATCCCTGTTCATTTTGCATTAAAAAAAGTTGTGCTTTTGTCAAATCAAGTGTATTCAAACTATCAGCTACTATAAAAAGATATTCATCTTTAAGCGCTCTACCTATACTGTCGTTTAAATTGATCATAAAAACAGAATCCTTCTGATAGATGGTTAATGTACTTATCTCTCTAGCATTAGTACCGATGCTTATTTTATTTTTTGTTAATTTTGACTGTCGAGCACCATATTGGTCAAAAAAGAGTTCTTCGCTTCCCTTTTTTATCCCACTAATTGAATAAACAACATGACCTGACTCAATTTCATATCTATAATGGTATTTTGAGGGTAGTTTTTGCACATTCTGAAAAGAATTACATGAAATAAAAAATAGGCTTAATAATAAAAATTTGAGCACTTTCATAGTTGGTAGATAAAGTGAAATGATGTAAAATTATGTAAAAATGGCCTAACAATATTTTAGGCCATATAAAAAGCTTCAATTATTTTTTATTTGAAAAATTTGAGCCAACTTTTACTAATTTATAGTCAGAAATATCAATAGTATTTGATTTTGAGCTACTGAATTCTTTGATAATATATGTAAAACGTGAATTGTTTTCTAAGTTTATACTTTCCATCTCCATTATATATCCGCTTGGATAAACTCCTGTTGTGTATGAATTATTTATTTTGCTTAATTTATTTAAAGAAGAATTATTTTTATAGCTTAATTCGTTTGTTGTCCATATTCGAGTTTCAGTTGTTTCAGTAGCTGAAATATATTCTTGGCATTTATAACCTAATATCTTTTTTGAGTTTCCTGTTTTTTTATAGTTAGTGTTTTCATCTACTACCTTAGAATGCTCTTTTACTTCTTCATTATTTACTTCTGTTTCCTTATTACTACTTGCTATGCTCATAAGTATACCACTTTTATCTGCTTGATTTAATAATATACTCACTTGGTTTTTTTCATCAAACAAAAATATTGAAGCCTTTTTTTCACTGCTGCTCTCTGCTGATTCTAATATCATTGCAGAATTATTGCTAGGTTCATTTAATAAAATACGGTAGTATGCTTTCCCTGATGATTCTTCTTTTTCATCAAAAGATTCCATTAAATACTTAGCTTCAGCATTAAATTTATAGCTGTTTTCGTAAACTAAATTTTCGCCTCCACTATATTTATTAATTAAATCGGTTAAATTTTCTTCAGTATTTTCATCTTTTTTTGATGACTGATTTGTAGGTTGACTATTTGTCTCAATTTCTGTGGCTTCTTCTACTTCTATTGCTTCCTCTTTATTTTTAGTCGTATTTTTTTGTTTTTTGTTTTCGTTTATTTTCTCTTT